>NZ_LPVS01000092.1:0-83025 GCF_014843905.1 Mesorhizobium silamurunense
GCCTTCGCTGCAGCCTTCATCTTCTGGATCAATGAGTCCTGACCCTAGCGGGCCGCGCCTATCCGCAAACGCTCAAAGAGTCACAATCACTGTGAAACGGTACTAGTCGTCTTTCAGCCGCCGCCAAGGGGAGTTGTGGTCCGGCCCGCGCTTGTAGTCGTCCTCACGCGAATAATCGCTGTCGTCGAGATCGATGACCTTGTCGCGCCGACGGGCTGAAAAGCCGCCGCTGAAGCTCGTCGCCATCACGATGCGGTTCTTGAGCAGGCGCCAGGCGAGATCGCGCACCGGCGGCAGGAGCAGCAGGATGGCGGCAATGTCGGTGATGAAGCCTGGAATGATGAGCAGGATCGCCGCCAGCACGATCATCGCGCCATGCGCAAGCTGGCGGCTGGGATCGCGCCCGGCATCCATTTCCGCCCGCACCCGCGCCATCACCCCGAAACCCTGGTGCCGAAGCAGCAGGCTGCCGGCAATGGTGGAGAGGATGACGAGCCCGACCGTCGCCAAAGCGCCCACTTCGCGGCCGACGATGACGAAGCCGGCGATCTCCAGAAGCGGCAGCAGGAGCAGGAACAGTGGGAAGAGTGAAATTCGCAAGTGTTGACCGATCGCTTTCTTCTTTTAGAGGCCCCGCGGGTAATCGCCGCTGGCACTGGGGTCTTTAGATAGGTATGGCTGGCTTTGATTTGAATGATTGCGCCCGCCGTTCTATATGCTTTGGGTAATGAACGCTATGCGACCGCCGCCACCCTAGAGGCTCTGGTGGTCCGGCCAGGACAGGGATCGAATTGGCGGAAGATATGGGTTTCTTCGACTTCGGCACGATTTTCTTCTTGATTGCGGCGGTTGTGATCTTCTTCCAGCTGCGCAACGTGCTGGGACGTCGCACCGGAAACGAACGCCCGCCCTTCGATCCCTATTCGGCAAGCCGCACGCGCGAGCAGGACGCGGCGCAGAAGTCCGAGAATGTGGTGTCGCTGCCGCGCAAGCGCATGCCGGGTGAGACGGCGGCCGAGACCTATGCCGCGATCGACGCCTTCGCCAAGCCCGAGACGGATCTCAACAAGGGCCTGCGCACGATCAAGGACAACGACCCGTCCTTCGACCCCAAGACCTTCATCGACGGCGCCAAGATGGCCTATGAGATGATCGTCATGGCCTTTGCCGATGGCGACCGCAAGACGCTGAAGAACCTGTTGTCGCGCGAGGTCTATGACAGCTTCGTCGCCGCGATCGGCGAGCGTGAGGCGAAATCGGAGAAGATCCAGTCTTCCTTCGTCGGCATCGACAAGGTCGATGCAGTCGCCGCCGAGATGAAGGGCACCGAGGCGCATATCACGCTGCGCATCGTCAGCGAGCTGATTTCGGCGACCCGCGACAAGGTCGGCGCCGTCATCGACGGCGATCCCGAGAAAGTCGCCGAGGTCAAGGACGTCTGGACCTTCTTCCGCGATACCCGGTCGCGGGATCCGAACTGGAAGCTGGTCGCCACGGAAGAAGAAGACTGAGATAAAGCGGCGGGGCCAGTCGTGCCGCTCTCTCCTACATTCAGCGAAAAATCGTTCAGCGACCTCCGGGGTTGGGGCGAGGACGACCACCTCGCCGCTTTCGCGGCGTTCAAACGTTCCGCTTTCTATGCGTTGACCAAGCCTTATCGCACCGGTTCGCTCGGCGTCGCGTTCGACGCTTTCGCGGCGGCCTATGCCGAGGCGCGCTCCGTTTCGCCGGCGCATCGGTCCGAGGCGCGGTCTTTCTTCGAGCGCCATTTCGTTCCCGCTTCGGTGGCGGCGGAAAACGGCTGCGCCGGCCTCGTCACCGGCTTCTACGAGCCGGAGGTCGAGGCTTCGCCGGTCAGGACGGAGCGGTTCACGGTGCCGCTGCTTTCCCGCCCCGCCGACCTGATCGACATCGACGATAAAAACCGTCCGGCCGGGATGGATCCCTATCTCTCCTTCGCGCGCGACATGCCGGCAGACCCTGTCGAATATTTCGATCGCGGCGAGATCGAGCGCGGCGCGCTCGCCGGCCGGAATCTCGAGATTGCCTGGCTCGCCGACAAGGTCGACGCTTTCTTCATCCATGTGCAGGGCGCGGCGCGGCTGAGGATGACCGACGGCAGGCTCCGCCGCGTCACCTATGCCGCCAAGTCCGGCCAGCGCTTTGCCGGCCCCGGCAGGATCCTGAGCGAGCTCGGCGAGATTCCGCTGGAAAGAGTAACGATGCAGTCGATCCGCGCCTGGTTCAAGGCGCATCCCGATCGCGTCGACGAGATCCTCTGGCAGAACCGCTCCTATATCTTCTTCCGTGAGGCGCCGGTCGACGATCCGGCACTCGGCCCCATCGCCGCCGCCAAGGTGCCGCTGACGCCCGGCCGCTCGGTCGCGGTCGATCGGCTGCTGCACACATTCGGCACGCCCTTCTTTATCGATGCGCCGACGCTCAGCGCCTTCGAGCAAAAACCGTTCCGGCGGCTGATGATCGCGCAGGACACCGGCTCGGCCATCACCGGACCCGCGCGGGGAGATCTCTTTGCCGGGTCGGGTGCCGCCGCCGGCGAGATCGCCGGCGTGGTGCGCAACGCCGCCGATTTCTACGCGCTGGTCCCGCGCGGGCTGGTTAACGGGAGGCGCGCGTGATCCGCCGCGACGACACGCTCAGCGAGGACGACCGCATCCTCTGGAACCTGGTGGCGCGCACGACGCGGCCGCTGAAAGGCAAGGCCGCGGCCGAGATTCCCGATATCGTCGAGCCGAAGCCGGCGCCGGCGCCCGCGCCGGTCAACGGTATTGCGGCCACGGCCGCGAAGCCGAAGCCGCAGCACGTCTCGCATGCGCTGGACGACCAGACGCTCGATAAGCTGAAAAAAGGCCGGTTGCCGATCGAGGGCCGCGTCGACCTGCATGGCATGACGCAGGACGAGGCCTATTCGCTGCTCCTCACCTTCCTGCATCGCGCGCATGCCGGCGGCGTCCGCTATGTGCTGGTCATCACCGGTAAGGGCTCGTCCTCCGGCGGCGACGGGATCCTGCGGCGCTCGGTGCCGCACTGGCTGTCGACGCCGGCTTTCCGGCACCTGGTCTCCAGCCACGACCATGCCGCCCGCAACCACGGCGGTTCGGGCGCGCTCTATGTCCGGCTGAGGCGGACGCGCGCATGAGGATGCGGTCATGAGTAAGGCGATGGCATGACCCCGTTCGGTGAAAGGCTCAGGGCGTTGCGGGCCGAGCGCGGCGTCAGCCAGAAGGCGATGGCTGAGGCCATCGGCGTCAGCGCCGCCTATCTGTCGGCGCTCGAGCATGGCCGGCGCGGCGCCCCGACCTGGACGCTGATCCAGAAGATTATCGGCTATTTCAACATCATCTGGGACGACGCCGAGGACCTCGCCCGCCTCGCCGAAACGTCGCATCCGAGGGTCAGGATCGACACGTCCGGCCTGTCGCCCGCCGCGACCGAGCTGGCCAATCTTCTGGCCGAGAGCATCGAGAAGCTGGATGAGGCGGAGCTGCGCCGTCTTAGCGCCTCGATCCGCGCGGCCCTTGGCCGAGGGTAGCTGACAGGACCCGGAGGCGAAGTCGGCGCCTTCCTACAACGTTGGCAATTGGCGAAATCCTCGGCGCGAGCGTCCTTCTCCCCGTTCTACGGGGAGAAGATGGCGGCAGCCAGATGAGGGGCAGCGCCGGCCTGCGATATCTAAAGACGTACGATGAAACCGCTTCGCGCGCCGTGAAGGCGGAGTCTGCCTTCTACTGCACCGAGCCGACCAGCACCTGCTGGCCATCGCGGATCGAGACCCAGCGGCCGGTGTTGTCGATCGCCTGGCGCTTCAGGTAGCGGTAGCCGGTCGCGTCCCAGGCTTTGACCTTGTCGGTCAAATTGTCGAGGACGTAGTCACCCTT
The DNA here is from genome assembly GCF_014843905.1 of Mesorhizobium silamurunense. Lineage (NCBI taxonomy): Bacteria > Pseudomonadati > Pseudomonadota > Alphaproteobacteria > Hyphomicrobiales > Phyllobacteriaceae > Mesorhizobium > Mesorhizobium silamurunense. The sequence continues at coordinate 3,900 of NZ_LPVS01000092.1, forward strand.
GTCGGTGCGCACTGTCAGCACGGAATGGCCTTCGCCGTCGGGCTTGCGCACGACGGTGATCAGGAGATCGGCAAGCGACACGCCCATTCGGTAGAGCTCGCGCCGCTTCTCCAGCACATAGTCCTCGCAGTCGCCAAAGCCGTTGTCCGGATAGGTCCAGACCTCGTCCTTGCCGTAATTGTCGAGATCGCTCATCGGCTTGACGGCGGCGTTGACCCTGGCGGTGACGCTGATCAGCCTGCGCAAGAGCCCATCGGTCAACTTGGCCGGCGCGAGATTGGCCGGGCGAATGTTGCACTCGCTCGGATGCGCCTTGCAGAAATCATAGTGTCCGATCGGCTGCGAGGTCAGGCCGCCGGTGGTCATGGGGCCCGCCGCCCATGCCGGCACCGCCCAATGGGCCGAAATCGCCAGCCCTGCGACTGCACACAAGCGCAGCGTCCACGCCATCGGTGAGGAGTTCATTGTCCCCCGGTCCACCCTGTTCTTTTATTAACGAAACGTTAAAGGGGATTTACAGTCCGTGTCAATTAGAGACAACGGCTAGTTTGACGCATGGTTACTTCGGCAATCTCGACAGCGGCTATTTCGCAACAGAGCTGTCCGGCAAGCGAGCAAAGCCGCCATGCGGCGGCTGGTTCGTGTCTCGCCTTCGCTCAGCCCTTGGCGGAGCGGACCAGCTTCGGCTTCGCGGCCACACGGGTCTGGCGGCCATAGCTGGTGATGAAGTCGACGATGCGCGGCACGATCTCCGACCGGAACCGCGAGCCGTTGAAGACGCCGTAATGGCCGACGGCCGGCTGCATGTAGTGGGCCTGCCGGTCGGAAGGGATGTTCACGCAAAGGTCATGCGCGGCCTGGGTCTGGCCGAGGCCGGAAATGTCGTCGTTCTCGCCCTCGACGGTGAACAGGGCGACATTGCGGATCGCCTTGGGATCGACGGCCTCGCCGCGATGCGTCATCTCGCCCTTCGGCAAAGCGTGGCGCACGAACACCGTGTCGACGGTCTGCAAATAGAACTCCGCCGTCAGGTCCATGACCGCCAGATATTCGTCGTAGAAGTCGCGGTGCTTCTCGGCGCTGTCGCCATCGTTTTTCACAAGGTGCATGAAGAAGTCCTTGTGGGCGATGATGTGGCGGTCGAGGTTCATGCTCATGAAGCCCGAAAGCTGCAGGAAGCCGGGATAGACGTCGCGGCCGAAGCCCGGCACCGGCCAGGGCGCCTGCATGATGACATTGTCGCGGAACCAGTCGATGCCCTTTTCCTCGGCCAGGAGATTGACCGCGGTCGGGTTGCGGCGGGTGTCGATCGGGCCGCCCATCAGCGTCATGGTCGACGGCACGAAGGGGTCGCCGCGCTTTTCCATCAGCGCCACCGCCGCCAGCACCGGCACCGAGGGCTGGCAGACCGCCATCACGTGGGTGTCGGGGCCCAGCGCATGGAACATCTCGACGATGTAGTCGATATAGTCGTCGAGATCGAAGCTGCCCTGCGACAGCGGCACCATGCGGGCATCGACCCAGTCGGTGATGTGCACGTCGGCGTGAGGAAGCATCGCCTCGACCGTGCCGCGCAGCAATGTCGCATAATGGCCGGATATCGGCGCCACGATCAGAAGCTTGGGGTCTGGCTTGCGGCCCGCCGGCAGCGAGCGCTCGAAACGGGTGAGATTGCAGAAAGGCTTCGACCAGACAGTCTTTTCGGTGACGTCGACGGTTTTCCAGTCGACCACGGTCTTGGTCAGGCCGAATTGCGGCTTCCCGTAGCGGCGCGTCGTCCGCTCGAAGAGTTCGGCGGCCGCCGCGACCGAACGGCCGAGTGCCGTGTGCGAGACCGGATTGAGCGGGTTCGAGTAGAAGAACCGCACCGCGTCGGCATAAAAGCGGGCGGGCTGCAGCGCCGCATGGTTCATTTCGTAGAGCTGGTAGAACATCGACGACCCCGCTGCTGCTTGGCGACCAAAGGGACGACGAGCAGCGCCGAGCCTTGAATGTCTCGCAGTGAGGTTAACAACATATTATTGCGATGCAATACGTCAACTTGCGTGACTTATGCTGCTTTCGTCCAAACTGTTGAAAACCGGCACCTGACGGCAGAGCCGGCTTAGGGTGCGGTGCCGAAATGTGTAGGAAATATGTCCGGCCCCTCTGCCGGACACTCAGACCATGATCCCGAACTACGGTTCGGAAAGGTCATGGTCCGAGAAAATACATCATACCTGCGCCATGCACACTGCGGTGTGGCCCGAGCCGATGAAGCCGAGCTGGCTGGCGGCGCCGCGGGAGAGGTCGAGCACGCGGCCCCTGATGAACGGCCCGCGATCGTTGATGCGCACGACGACGCTGCGGCCGTTGTTCTTGTTGGTGACCCTGAGCTTGGTGCCGAACGGCAAGCTGCGGTGGGCTGCGGTCAGCGCGGCGGGGTTCATGCGCTCGCCGGAAGCGGTTCTCGAATGCAGGGCATACCAGGAGGCGCGTCCGCATTGCGCGGCAGCCGAGGAGGCGGTCGAGGCGCCAGCCATCAGGCCAGCCGCGATCGTTACCGCGACAAGCGCGGTGCGGTTGGTTTTCTTCATCTTTTAGGGGTGGGCTCCATTTATAGACAACCCGCCGTATGTGCCGAATGAGGCAGGAAATGCGGCAACCGTCTGGCGGTTCCATGGCAAGTGCACACGTTTGGAGTCGCCGCGAAACAGTTTGTCATGACATTTCCGGCGTGCGCGGACGTATTCTTTGTGAAGATCGCGCCGATTTACGGGAAGTCCTGAGTAGGATCGGCCGTCAGTCCGCAAGTAGAAGAGAGAAGCGATTGCTTCGCTTCCTTTCGCTCCTTTATTGCGCGTGCATTTCGGTGAAGGATCGACTTTCCGGGGGGATCTCGCTGATGCGACTGATCAGGAATTTGCTGGCGCTGCTTGTGCTGGCGCTCGGTGTGCGGTGGTCGCTGCAGGGCCTTGGGCTGGTCCAGGGCAGCTTCATGACCGGCCAGAGGGAATGGCTCTATATCGGGCTCGTCACCGTGCTGGTCGGCCTGCTGGGCCTGCGCTGGGCGAACCGCTCGCGCAACTGAGGGGCAGCAGTTGCGAGCCGACGCGCCGCCGCGACCTGGTCGAGGAATGCGGCGGTACAAAGGTGAGATCTGCAGTGATCCTTCGCACCCCCCTCTGGCCTGCCGGCCATCTCCCCCGCAAGGGGGGAGATCAGCTGTCACGTCGGGTTTCGCCAATCTCCAACGTTGCAGAATGAGCGGGGCGCGGAACTGCCAATCTCCCCCCTTGCGGGGGAGATGTCCGGCAGGACAGAGGGGGGTGCTGTCCCGCCGACGTTTCGAAGTGTCTTCACCGCGCAACGCTGGGCAAATCTCCAGGATTTGTCACCTGGCGCCACATCCAGCCGGACGAACGGCGCCCTGGCAGCCTTCACGCGGCCTTCGCCGCCGGCTTGGCCGTCTTGACGTGAGTCACGCTGCGGCGTCCGTCGACGCTGATCGGCACGTCGCCGTCGACGGTGGCGCGGCGCACGATCCGCTGCTGGTCGCCATAGTCGTTCACCGCATAGTGCTGGGTGGCGCGATTGTCCCAGATCGCCACGTCGCCGACCTGCCACCGCCACCGCACAGTATTCTCAGGCGTGGTCACATAGGTTTGGAACAGTTCGTAGAGCTTTGAGGAGTCGCTCTTCGACAGGCCGACGAAGCGCTGAACGAAGTTGCCCAAAAGCAGCGATCGCTCCCCGGTTTCCGGATGCACGCGCACGACAGGGTGCTCGGTTTCGTAGACGGTCGAGGTGAAGACCTCCTCGAAATGTCTCTTTTCCTCGGCGGTGGCGCGAGGCCGCACGGCGGCGTAGTCGTAGGCATTGCTGTGAATGGCCCAGAGATTGTCCGCCAACAGTTTGAGCGGCGCCGGCAGGCTTTCATAGGCGGCATGGGTGTTGGACCAGATGGTATCGCCTCCGGCCGCGGGAATGACGACGCCACGAAGGACGGAGAACTTCGGATAGGCATCCACGAACGTGACGTCCGTGTGCCATTGGTCGGCGCGGCCGCCGCCGCGGCTCGAGTCCAGATTGAGGATCGAGGCGGTGCCCGATACCGGCCCTTGGGTGGGATGCGGCACAAGGTTCCCGAGGCGCCGCGCGAAAAGTTCATGCTCGGAATCGTCGAGATGCTCCTGGCCGCGGAAGAAGACGACCTTGTGCTGCAAAAGAAGCTGATTGATCGCCGCGATAATGGCATCGGACAGGCTTCCGCCAAGGCGAACGCCCCTGATTTCTGCCCCGTACACGGGCGCTGAGCGGAATGACATCGCTCGCAGGAATGATCTGGTCGACGGGGTCCAGGTTGCTCATGGGTATCTCCTCGTTGCTGATTGGGGAAGGACGGGGGTTGATCACTGCGACCAGTACTGCCAGGCCCAGTAGAAACTTTCGTCGCGCGGCGGCAGGCGGTCGCGCTCGGCGTCCAGCCGCACCGGTGCCGGCGATTTCGGATCGCCTTGCGACTGCCCCGTCTCCGGCGTTTTTCTCTCTTGTGGTCTCGCAAGCAGCCAGTTGCCGACCTGGGCGAAAAGCACCGCGGTGGAATGCGTCATCGTCATTCTCCTTGTTTCGCTCAATCCTTGCCCGCCCAGGGAACCAGCGCCCGTTCGACCCTGCGGATGACGAATTCCAGCGCGAAGGCGATGGTCGCGATCACCAGGATGCCCATCACCACGACGTCGGTGACCAGGAACTGCGCCGCCGACTGGATCATGAAGCCGAGCCCGCGCGTCGCCGCCACCAGTTCGGCCGCCACCAGCGTCGACCAGCCGGCGCCGAGCGCGATGCGCAGGCCGGTTAGGATCGAGGGCAAGGCGCTGGGCAAAATGACGTGGCGCACGACCTGCCGCCGCGTCGCGCCCAGCGAACGCGCCGCGTCGATGCGTTCGCGCGAGACGCCGCGCACGCCGGCGGCGGTCGACAGCGCCACCGGCGCCAGCATGGCGATCGCAATCACCAGGATTTTCGACGGCTCGCCGATGCCGAACCAGATGACGATCAGCGGCAGGTAGGCGAGCGGCGGGATCGGCCGCAGGAATTCGAGCAGCGGATCGAACACGCCGCGCCCGACCTTGCTGATGCCGATCGCGAGCCCGACCGGAACGCCCACAATGATCGCCACGATCAGCGCCGCGAACACACGGCCTAGACTGGCGGTGACGTGCTGAAGCAGCGTCGCGTAGACGAAACCGTCGCGGACGACCACGACGAACTTTGCCCACACGGCGGCGGGAGAGGGGAGGAAGACCGGCGAGACGAGCTGCAGCCGGGCCGACAATGTCCAGGCGCCCAGCAGGATGAGGATGGTGATGACGCTGATTGGCCGCGCCGAGATGCCCGTCCGCTTCGGCCGTGGCCGCGACCACGGCACCGAAAACCCGTCATTCTCCTCGGCTTTCGCTCCGGGCCGTTCGCTATAGCTGCCGACGCTCACGCCGCTTCTCCTTCGAAGATCGCATCGGTCAGGTCCGCGCGGGCTGCGGCAAAAGCCGGATCCGCCTTGATCGCGCGAATAGGCTCGCCGGCGGCATAACGCCGGCCGAAATGCGTTTCGAATGTCCCCACCACATGGCCGGGGCCCGGCGCCAGCACGACGATGCGCGTGGCGAGCACCAGCGCTTCTTCGATGCCATGCGTGACCATGAGCACGCCGACTTCGGCAGCCGCCCAGAGATCGAGCAGCGTCGTCTGCATGCGTTCGCGCGTCAGCGCATCGAGCGCGCCGAGTGGCTCGTCAAGCAGAAGGAAGTCCGGCTCGGCGGCTAAAGCGCGCGCCAGGCCGACGCGTTGCCGCATGCCGCCGGAAAGCTCCCAGATGCGCTTGTCGCCGGCGCCGTTGAGCTTGACCAGCGACAACAATTCGTCGGCGCGCCGCGCTCGCTTGTTGGCGCTCACGCCGCGCAGTCTGAGCGCGAAGGCGACGTTCTCGCGCGCGGTCAGCCAGGGAAACAGCGCATCGTTTTGGAAGACCACGGCGCGGTCGGGTCCAGGCGCGGTGATCGGCCGGCCGGCGATCGTGGCCCGGCCGCGCGCGGGCTCGACCAGCCCGGCGGCGACGTTGAGCAGCGAGGTCTTGCCGCAGCCCGAGCGGCCGACCAGCACAACGAAGTCGCCCTTGCCGATGTCGAGCGAGACACGCTCGACCGCCGGTTCCGGCTGGCCGTCATAGTGGACGCTGACCTTGTCGAGGGCGAGATGCGGCATCAGGATCCAGGCCTCCGTCGAACGAGGGGCCTGCCCCGAGGCCGCTCCTCGTAAGCGGTCCCGGGACAGGCAAGCGCAAGGCCAGGGAAGAGGGCCGCGCTTCCGAGCAATTCCAGGAAAGGCGGTCTTCCTTCCGGAATTGCGTGGAGAAAAGCTCAGTTCGAGGCGAGCGCCTCGCTGGCATATCTGGTCGTCACGTATTTCGAGTAATCGGGCAGCACGGCGTCGATCTTGCCCTGCTCCTTGAGGAAGGCGGACGTCGCCGCGACCGCCTTGACCGTGGCGCCGCCGAGGAACTTGTCCGAGGCCTGCTCTTCGAGCGGCGGGAAGACATAGCCCTTGAGCAGTTCCGGCACTTCTTCGAGCTTCGCGCCGGTGAGCTTGGCGATCTTGCCGGCCTCTGGCGACGACACCGACCAGGCGTCCGGCTTGGCCAGGAACTTGGCGTAGGCTTCGCCGGTCACCTTGACGAAGTCGCGCACCGCTTCCGGGTGCTTGTCGGCAAAGTCGGTGCGCACGATCCAGGCGTCGAAGGTCGGCGCCCCCCAGGCCGCCACCTGCGCGGAATCGAGCACCACCTTGCCGGACGTCTTTATCTGGCCGAGCGCAGGATCCCAGACATAGGCGGCGTCGATGTCGCCGCGCGCGAAGGCGGCAGCGATTTCCGGCGGCCTGAGGTTGAGGATCTCGACCGACTTCGGATCGACGCCTTCATGCTTCAGCGCCGCAAGCAGGCTGTAATGCGTGGTCGACACGAAAGGCACCGCCACCTTCTTGCCGGCAAGGTCGGCGACCTTCTCGATGCCGGCGCCGTTGCGGGCGACCAGCGCCTCCGACGGGCCGATCAGCCCGACGACGAAGATGGTCTGGATCGGCAGCTCGCGGCTGGCGGCCGCGGCCAGCGGGCTCGAGCCGACATAGCCGATATCGACCGAACCGGAAGCGATCGCCGCGATGACATCGGCGCCGGAATCGAATTTGCGCCAGTCGATCGCGGCCTTGGTCGCTTTCTCATAGGCGCCGTCGGCCTGCGGCACTTTCGAGGGTTCGACCACCGTCTGGTAGCCGATGGTGATCTTGAGATCCTCCGCCGCGGCCGGGCTGAGATAAGCAGCGCCCGCGAGTGCGGCGGATGACAGAAGCAGAATGCGTCGTGAAATGGTTGACATGAAAGGCTCCCACCAAAAGAGAAAACCGGATTGCCTTTCTATCGTCGGTTAATTCTATCGGGTTTGTAGAGTTAAATCCTTCCAACCGAACGGCTTTTGTTGGAAAAGTGTCGCTAGGTACCGGCGGCAGAAGCGCAAAAGGACGGTCGTGGATGGCTGGGTGGGCTGAGGATCTTGAGACCCAGCTTCGGAGAGTGGCGGAGCAATCCATCCGACGTTGTCGGGTTGGCGCGATGAAGCACCGCAGCGAACGAAAATCCTCCCGTCAGCTTTCCCAGGTAAATCCGTGCCCCAGATAGCGGCGGAATTGAAACGAGGTTCCGTGTACGAACGGGTTAGTATAGTAATCTTATCAACATTAGGGAGAGAGAACGATGCGCGACCACCTGAACCGCATACCGCCAGTCGTTCGCGGCACCAGCCTGACGGCTGCGGCATTGGCTGCGTCATGGCGGCCGGCGCTGGCCGCCTAGGCTCGGTCGCGGCCCCTCGATAGCTCCTGAATTTCAGCCATGGTTGGACGCGGCAACTCCATCATCATTGTCGGCGGCGGCGCCAGCGGCGTCGTGCTGGCCGCGCATCTTTTGAAATCGCCGAACCCCGATCTGCGCGTCACGCTGATCGAGAAGCGACCGCATTTCGGCCAGGGCATGGCCTATTCGACGCTGCTCTCCGCGCATGTGCTCAATGTCAACGCTTCCGGCATGAGCGCCTATGCCGACGACCCGGGCAATTTCGCGCGCTGGGTGCTGGAGCGCGGCCTCGCCCAGCCGGACCGTGGACCGTTCTACGCGCCGCGCAGCCTTTATGCCCGCTACTTGAAGGAGCTGCTCGACGATCTCGAGGAGCGCGAGCGCGAGAGCGGTCGCTTGCGGCTGATCCGCGAGGAGAGCCTGTCGATCTCGCCGACCCCGTCGGGCGTCGAGGTGGCCTTGGCCAACGGCACCAGCGTCGTCGGCCATCTCGCCGTGCTCGCCACCGGCCATGACGAGCAGCCGGGCGCCTTCCAGGGCCGCGCCATCCGGATGGGTTCGGAGGCCGACACCGCGCTCGACCCCGAGGCCACGGTCCTCGTGCTCGGCACGGGCCTCAGCATGGTCGACGCCTTCCTGTCGCTTGAGCAGCGCGGCCATCGCGGCGAGATCATAGCTGTGTCGCGGCGCGGCCTGCTGCCCTCGCCGCACCGCAAGGGCAATCCGATCAAGCTCGACGTCGCCGACATTCCGCTCGGCACCCAGCTTTCCTATTTCGTCGGCTGGTTCCGCAACCTGATCCGCGAGAACCAGAAGGCCGGGGGCGACTGGCGCGACGTGGTCGACGGCCTCAGACCCTTCAACCAAAAGATCTGGCAGAACTGGCCGTCCTCGGCGAAACGCCGCTTCGTCGAGCACACCAAGGCCTGGTGGGACATTCATCGCCATCGCATGGCGCCGGAAGTCTATGAGCGTGTCACGGAAGCTGTCGGCTCTGGCCGCATCCGCCTCGTCGCCGGCCGGGTCGTGGACATCGAGCCAGGCTTCACCGTCACGATCCAGCAGCGCGGCACGCAGGCGCTCGAAACGCTCGAGGTCGCCCGTATCTATGACTGCATGGGCATTGCCCGCGACATCTCGAAGACCTCGAACGGCGTCGTGCGCTCGCTGGTCGAACGCGCCCTGGCGCGTCCCGACCCGCTGCGCCTCGGCCTCGACGTCACCGCCAGATGCGAGCTGATCGCGGCCGACGGCACGGTGTCGTCGAAGCTCCTCGCCGTCGGACCGCTGACGCGCGGCACCTTCTTCGAGATCGACGCCATCCCGGACATCCGCGTCCAGTGCGCCAGGCTGAGCGAGCAGTTGTTGGGTTAGGCATCAGCCGCCAAGCGCCTCGCAGACGACCCGCGCGGTTTCGGCGCCGGAAAAATTCTGCTGGCCGGTTATAAGATTGCCGTCGCGCACGGCAAAGCCGCGCCACAGGCCGGCCTGGACATAGTTGGCGCCGATCGCCTTGAGCTCGTCCTCGATCCGCCATGGCACCAGATGCTTGCCGCGTTCGAGCGCACCCATCTCCCAGGTGGCGTTGTCGGCGAAATCCTCCTCGACATTGGCAAAGCCCGTCACTGTCCTGCCGGCGGCAAGCGGCGTTCCGTCGGCGCGCATGGCGTAGCGCAGGATGGCGGTGCCATGGCAAAGCGCGGCGGCCACCTTGCCTGCATCATGGAAGGCGACGAATACTTGCTGGAGCCCGGTCGCGCGCTCGTAAGTGAACATCGGCGACTGGCCGCCGGCGACGACGATCGCGTCGAAGCGCTCGACGTCGATTTCGGCCACAGGTCGCGTATTGTCGACCAGGGCCGCCAGTTTCGGGCTAGAAATGAAGCCGAGCGAAATGAGGTCGGTCTCCGAATAGCCCGACGGATCGCGCGGATCGCTCAGCGCGTCGGCCTCGCATTTGCCGCCGTCCGGCGAAAAGATCTCGACCTCGTAACCGCGCTCGGTGAAGGCGAACCAGGGATGGGTGAGCTCGCTCCACCAGAAGCCGACCGGCCAGCCGGTCGTGGTCGAGATGGCCGGATTGGCGATGACGATCGCCACGCGCCTGGGCTTGCGCGCATTGACCGGATTGGCATCGCGTACGCTCATCTTCGCTCTCCCTTATGAAGCTTTTGCCGACAAAGCCGGACGCTGCAATCTGGCCATATGGCCGGGTCGCCCCTTGCGCGGCTGGTTGCCTCCCAGTCTTGAAATTCCATTCCCCCACTCGCCCCCGGATTGGCACGATCTATCTTCTTTCCGGAGGCAAAGGGCTGGAAAAGACGCTCGTGCATGATGCGTGAAGCCGGAATGGATTCCGGCCGGCATCATGCGCGAGATTGTCAGTCACCCCGCGTCGAACTTGCTTCCATGGAGGGCCCGAGATGAGCGTGCACAGGAAAGCGGCGCCGAACGGCGCGGAAAACACTCTGGCGCGGTTGCGGCCGCCTTACGCCTCAGTGCTCGACCTGATCGGCCAGACACCGGTCGTCGAGCTGACCAAATTCGACACCGGCAAATGCCGGCTGTTCATCAAGCTGGAAAGCCAGAACCCCGGCGGCTCGATCAAGGATCGCATCGCGCTGTCGATGATCGCGGCGGCCGAGAAGGACGGCAGGCTGAAGCCCGGCGGCACCATCGTCGAGGCGACCGCCGGCAACACCGGCCTCGGCCTCGCCCAGGTCGGCATCCCCAAGGGCTACCGCATCATTCTCGTCGTGCCCGACAAGATGTCGCGCGAAAAGATCCAGCATCTGCGCGCTTTAGGCGCCGAGGTGCACATGACCCGCTCCGATGTCGGCAAGGGCCATCCCGAATATTACCAGGACATGGCCGAGAAGATCGCCGCCGAGCTGCCGGGCGCCTTCTATGCCAACCAGTTCGCCAATCCGGCAAATCCGCTCGCGCACGAAACCACCACCGGGCCGGAAATCTTTGCCCAGCTCGACGGCGACGTCGACGCGGTCGTCGTCGGCGTCGGCTCCGGCGGCACGCTGACCGGCCTCGGACGCTATTTCGCCAGGCATTCGCCGAAGACCGAGATGGTGCTTGCCGATCCGGTCGGCTCGGTGCTGGCGCCGCTGATCAAGACCGGCAAGATGGAAGAGGCCGGCAGCTGGACCGTCGAAGGCATCGGCGAGGACTTCGTGCCGCCCAACGCCGACCTGTCGCTGGTGAAGAAGGCCTATTCCATCCCCGACAAGCAAAGCATGCTGGCGGTGCGCGACCTGCTGTCGAAGGAAGGCATCCTCGCCGGCTCGTCCTCCGGCACGCTTTTGTCGGCCGCGCTTCGCTATTGCCGCGAGCAGACGACCGCCAAGCGCGTCGTCACGCTGGTCTGCGACAGCGGCAACAAATATCTGTCGAAGGTGTTCGACGACATCTGGCTGGCCGAGCAGGGCCTGGACGAGCATGAGCAGCATGGCGACCTGCGCGACCTCGTCATGCGCTCGCATCGCACAGGCGACACGGTCTGGGTCGGCCCGGACGAAAGCCTGCTCAACGCCTATGGCCGCATGCGCCGCTCCGACGTCTCGCAGCTGCCGGTGCTCGACGAGGGCAAGCTGGTCGGTATCGTCGACGAGAGCGACATCCTGGCCAAGGTCGACGGCCCCTATGACGGCCGCTGGGACCGCTTCAACGCGCCGGTGCGCACGGCCATGACCGCCACGCTCCACACGCTGCAGGCCAGCCAGACGCTCGACGCGCTGCTGCCCGTCTTCGACCGCAACGAGGTCGCCATCGTCTTCGATGGCGAAGAGTTCATCGGCCTGATAACCCGTATCGACCTGATCAACCATCTGAGGCGCCGCGCAAAATGACCACATCCGGCAGGAACCGCCTGGCTTTTTCCACCCGCACCGTCCATGGCGGCCAGAGCCACGACCCGACCACGGGCGCGGTGATGGTGCCGATCTACGCCACCTCGACCTACGGCCAGCAGTCGCCCGGCGTGCACAAGGGCTTTGAATATGCCCGCAGCCAGAACCCGACGCGCTTCGCCTTCGAGCGCGCCGTGGCCGATCTCGAAAGCGGCACGAAAGCCTTCGCCTTCGCCTCCGGCCTGGCTTCGATCTCGACCGTGCTGGAGTTGCTCGACGCCGGCGCCCACATCGTCGCCACCGACGACATCTATGGCGGCTCGTCCCGGCTGATGGAGCGGGTGCGCAAGCGCTCGGCAGGCCTTCAGGTCAGTTTTGCGGACTTCACCGACCTGGCCGCCGTCGACGCCGCGATCCGCCCCGAGACAAAACTGCTCTGGGTCGAGACGCCGACCAACCCGCTGCTGCGCATCGTCGATCTCGAAGGCCTCGCTTCGCTCGCGAAACGCAAAGGTTTGCTCACCGTCGCCGACAACACTTTCGCCAGCCCCTATATCCAGCGGCCGCTGGAGCTCGGCATCGACATCGTCGTCCATTCGACGACGAAATACTTGAACGGCCATTCCGACATGGTCGGCGGCGTGGCGGTCGTCGGCGACAACAACGACCTCGCCGACCGGCTGAAATTCCTGCAGAACGCCATCGGCGCCATTTCCGGCCCGTTCGACAGTTTTCTGGCGTTGCGCGGCATCAAGACGCTGGCGCTCAGGATGGAGCGCCATTCGGCAAACGGCCTGAAGATCGCGCAGTGGCTGGAAGGCAGGAAGGACGTGCGCCGCGTCATCTATCCAGGGCTCGCCAGTCACCAGCAGCACGAGATCGCGAAGCGCCAGATGCACGCCTTCGGCGGCATGATCTCGGTCGATCTCGACCGCGACCTTGCCGGCACAAAGCGCTTCCTGGAGCGCACGCAGCTCTTCACCCTGGCCGAGAGCCTCGGCGGCGTGGAAAGCCTGATCGAGCATCCGGCTTTGATGACGCATGGCTCGATTCCGGCCGAAAAACGCGGCGCCATCGGCATTTCCGATTCGCTGGTGCGGCTGTCGGCCGGCATCGAGGACGGCGATGATCTGATCGCCGATCTGGAACAGGCATTGCAGGGCTGACTGGCCCATAAGTCCCGGCTTTGCAATTTCCGATTACCCTTTAAACTGTGCCGGCTTGCGATCTCCGGAGGCGTCATGCGCGTGATCGTGTTGGGTGGCGGCGTGGTCGGCGTCACCACCGCCTATCAGCTGCAGAAGGACGGGCACGAGGTCGTTATCCTCGAGCGCCAGCCTCAGGTCGCCGCCGAGACCAGCTGGGGCAATGCCGGCATGATCGCGCCCGGCCATTCCTTCGTCTGGTCCTCGCCCAAGGCGCCGATGATCCTGTTGAAGTCGCTGGTGCTGAAGGACCAGGCGCTGCGCTTCAAGCTGTCGGCCGATCCCAGGCTCTACAGCTGGTCCTGGTTGTTCCTGATGGAATGCACGGCCGAGAAGGCCAGGCGCAACACGCTTCTCAAGCATCGCCTTGCCGCCTATTCGCAATCGGTACTGCACGAGGTCATTGCCGACGAGCAGATCGACTATGACCGCAACGATCGCGGCATCGTCTATTTCCACCGCAGCCAGCAGGCGCTCGACAAAGGCGTCGAGCACATGAAGCTGCTGGAATCGGACGGACAGGAGATCAGGGTGCTTGACCGCGACGGCGTCGTCGCGCTCGACCCCTCGCTGGCCTCGGCGAAGGACAGGATAGCCGGCGGCATCTACTGCCCGACCGACGAGACCGGCGATCCGGCGAAGTTCACCCGGGCGCTGGCGGCGAAAATTGTCGAGCGCGGCGGCGAAATCCGCGCTGGCACCACCATCACCGGCATCGAGACCTCGGGCGACGGCGTCACCCAGGTGCTGACCGACAAGGGGAGCATCAAGGGCGACGCCTATGTGCTGGCGCTCGGCTCCTACAGCCCGCTCATCGCAAAAACGATCGGCATCGGCCTGCCGATCTATCCGATCAAGGGCTATTCGCTGACCATTCCCGTCGGCAACCGGCCGCATCCGCCGACCATCGCCTCCGTCGACGAGCACAATCTGGTCGCCATCTCGCGCTTCGGCGACCGCATCCGCGTCACCGCCACGGCGGAATTCGCCGGCTACGACACCAGCCACAAGCCGGCCGATTTCGCCTTCATGAAGGGCGTGACGCAGGAGCTTTACCCCGAAGGCGCCGACTACGACCGCGCCGAAATGTGGGCGGGCCTCAGGCCGATGACGCCGAACAACCTGCCCGAATTCGGGCGGCGGCGCCTCGGCAACCTCTATCTCAACACCGGGCACGGCCATATCGGCTGGACCATGTCGCATGGCTCTGCCCGCATCACCGCCGATCTGATCGCCGGCCGCCAGCCTGCCATCTCGATGGATGGGCTGCTCAACTGAAAAGGGGAATGCCATGTCTGCCGGACTCGCCGCCTCTGTCCCTCTGGCACCAGAACCTGTCGATCTGGGCGTGTTGCCGTCGGAGCTCGATGGCGGCCTTGCCTCGCGCGCGGCGATCGGCCTGGCGGTCCTCGCCACCGACCAGACGCTGGAGCATGAATTCCGCGCCCTGGTGCGCATTCCGGGCGTCGCCTTCTACGAAGCGCGTCTTTTCAACGACAACGACATCACGCCCGACACGCTGCGCGCCATCGGCCCGCGGATCGCGCCGACCGTCGAACTCATCCTGCCCAGCATTCCGCTCGACGTCGTCGGCTTCGGCTGCACCTCGGCCACGATGACGCTCGGCGAGGAGGCCGTCTTCGCCGAGATCAGGAAGGCGCGGCCGGGCGTCGCCTGCACCACGCCGGTCACCGGCGCGCTTGCCGCTTTCAGGGCGCTCGGCGCCAAGGGCATCGGCCTGCTGACCCCTTATGCGCCCGAGATCAACCGGGGCCTCGTCACCTATTTCACCAGCAGGGGCCTCGACATCGCCGCCGTCGCCACCTTCGACCGGCGCGACGACCGCGAGGCGGCCCGCATCTCGCTCGCCTCGATCGAGGCCGCGGCCGAGCGCATGGCGGCGGCGCCTGGCGTGGACGCGATCTTCATCTCCTGCACCAGCCTGCGCGTCGCCGAGGCGGTGGCCGGGCTGGAACGGAAGATCGGCATTCCTGTCACCTCCTCGAACCACGCCATGGCCTGGCACTGCCTGCGGCTCGCCGGCATCGACGACGTCGTGCCGGCCGGCGGCAGGCTGTTCGCGCTGCCGGCCAGCTGAGGTCAAGGACGCACGATCGTACGCTTCCCGATTGGAGAGCGGCGAGGCGGACCTAATTCACTGGGCTAGGGCTCTATTCTCACCACCCCGTCGACCACGGAGCCGACCGACCCTAGCGACGTGTCAGGCAGGCTAGCCCGGTCGGCGGGCGTTCGTGCTTCGGCGTGACCTCGCCGACCAATCAGCGCCACGGCATCGGCGCGAGCCCTGGAAGATAGGTCCAGGATCGTCGCCTGCGAAGTGGTCACCGCTTCGACCAGCCATTCGGCCAGAATCCGGCGCATCTGGCCGGCGAGCAGAGCTTCATTGGCTTCCTCGATCGAGTAGGCGAGCGGCCAGCCGATGCGGTTGAGGATCGGTTTCACCTTGCCCGTCCCCCTGATCTGGTCGATGGCGATCACCGGCTTACCTTTCGAGAGTCCGTAAAGCGAACCGTGCAGCCGCGTCGTCAGGACGAGATCGACGATCTCGAACTGGCGCTCGATCTTCGCTGCCTCGTTCCCCGGCCTCAACACTGTGTCGATCGGCTCGGTATCGAGACCGAAGGTTTCGGCGAGCTGCAACAAGAGCCGTTCAGCCCTGGCCCATTCGCTCATGCCATTGCCGTAATCCCGCTGGTCGCCACGGAAGCATAGCCCGGCTTTCAGCCGCTTGCCGGGTGGTGGTACCGCGCAAGGCAGAGAATGCGAAATCGCGAGATCGAAGGATTGTCTCGACAGACCGTCGCGCGCCAATACGGCCTCGAAGCGCGCCGCCATGTCCCGGTGCCGGGAAATGACGCTGACGCCAACGGCGATCTTCCTCGCCTTCCGGTGCACGGCCAGCAGGTCGACCAATTCGTCGGTCTGAACGATCGGGCCGCAGACGAACACCAGCGTTTCGATTTCGCAGCGCATGTCGAACAGGTCCCTCACCTGACGGTGGCCGGCAATGCCAAGGGCCGGATGGCTCAGAACGTCATGGTCATGGCCGGCCTGGCGCAGCGCCGCGGAAAGATTCTCCACCGCATGCAGATCGCCCACAGTCGCGCCGCCGCCGCCTTCGAAGCTTCCCCACCAGACAAGCGTAA
Organism: Mesorhizobium silamurunense; assembly: GCF_014843905.1. Taxonomy (NCBI): domain Bacteria; kingdom Pseudomonadati; phylum Pseudomonadota; class Alphaproteobacteria; order Hyphomicrobiales; family Phyllobacteriaceae; genus Mesorhizobium; species Mesorhizobium silamurunense. The sequence continues at coordinate 20,017 of NZ_LPVS01000092.1, forward strand.
GGGGCGAGGCGGCGGTGCGCCTAAGCAATCTGTGACGACGGTTGAAGGATCGGCATTTACGGCTGAGCAGCGACATAAGGTTTTGAGTTTCTTTCGAGATCTACTAGACAGCGGTCTTTCTGCAAGTGTGCTAGGCGCTTCTGCGTCGCATAGAGAAAGACGAGAAGGCAGGCAATATTGGCAGCCCCAACGGTCAACATGCTGTGGATCGGCGATGGGCTCGGTCGCATTGAGTTGCTGTCCATCGCCTCCTGGCTCGCTCATGGCCACGCGGTGCGCCTTCACGCCTACCAGCCGGTCGCCAATGTGCCGCGCGAAGTCGATTTGGTCGACGGCGGACGCTGCGTTCCCTTTGCCGATATAAAGCGCCTTCGTCACAGCAAGACCGGCTCGTATGCTCTGGCTTCCGACTATTTCCGCTACCGGCTGCAGCTGGTTTCTGGCGGGCTTTGGTCCGACCTCGACATAGTTTGCTTGAAGCCGGTGACTATTGAAGGGACATGCCTGTTCGGGCTCGAGGATGAGACCACTATCAATGGCGCCGTTCTCTATCTCGATGCCGGCTTGCCGGTGACGGTTGAGTTGGCAGGCCTGTTCCGCAATAACTATTTCCCGCCCTGGACGCGCTTGAACCGGGCGCGCAAGGCCCGGTTCAGGCGCCTCCTCGGCCTCCCGGTGCGGCCGGCCGATCTTCCCTGGGGAACCTTCGGCCCCAACGCGCTGACGGCGCTGGCGCGCAAGCACGGATTGTTCGAGCGGGCGCTGCCGCGGCACGTCTTTTACCCGCTCCATTTCGGCAAGGCACGTTCTGTCTACGATCCGACGTTCTCGCTGGACGCGGTCCTGCGCGAGGACACGCTGACATTGCATCTGTGGAACGAGATGCTGCGAGATCTGAAGCACGGTCCACCCCCGCCCGGTTCGCCGCTGGCGAAGCTTTTCGCCGAGTTCGGCATTTAAGCGGCGTTCTTGCGAAGGCGGGCCGCCTCTATCCTGTCGCGCACGATCTTCAGATTTACCGCGGCGCGGCTCGGATCGGCCTGCTTGTGCCAGATATGCAGCACCTCCGTCGCCCACGTGCCGGCGCGCCGGATGATGCCCCTGTCCTGCAGGCGAAAAACGAAGTCGATGTCCTCCGAGCCCCAGCCCGTGAAGGTCTCGTCGAAGCCGCCGACGGCAACCGCGTCGCTTTTCCAGCAGGCGAGATTGCAGCCCTTGATGCGCCGGAAGACGAAGGAGCGATAATCCGACATTGGCCGCCAGGGCAGCCGCACGAAAAACGCGACGATCTTGGAAATGTCGCCTTTCAGGCGGTGGCGCAGGATGTTCCGACGGAAGACTTGGTAGTCCCATGTCCCTGCGGCCAGCAATTGCTTGCTGAATTTCCGACCAAGCAGAATGCGGCTGCCGGTGATGAGGTGGTTCAGCCTGGCCAGCGCGCAATGTTGGGCAACGAAATCCGGCTGCAGGATGCAATCGCCGTCGATGAAGATCAGATAGGAGCCGCACGCCTCGGCTATGGCCTTGTTGAGGATTGCGGCGCGGCGAAAGCCGACATCCTCATGCCACACATGCTTGACGGGGACCGATGAAGAGCCGGCAAAGGCCTTGACCACGTCGGCCGTGCCCGGGCGCGAACCGTCGTCGGCAACGATAACCTCAAAGCAACGTTCGGTCTGGCCGGCGAGCGACTGGAGGCTGAGCCTTAGCGCCTCCGGCCAGTTGTAAGTATTGACGATCACCGAAACCGATACAGCACCGGCCGGGGTCATGAAAACGCCCCTGCCGTTTCTTCGCGTTGATCAAAAATGTTTCGGATAAGGCCGCGACAACGCAGCCTTTCGCGCGCAAATATTGCGCGCACCATCCCCCCAAGCATCCCCCACACCCCACAAAGAAACCCCGTTCGCTTTCTATTGGTGTCGAACTGCCTTCGTCAATATAATTAGAATTCGCTTATTTATAGGACATCGGATCGGGCGAACTGCCAAGGCGGCTTGCCGACCAGCTGATCGCCGGTTTCCGAGATTGCCGGGTTAACGGTTCCGGAAGGGGTTGTTTAACGCTTCGCTACTATGTCCCGCCCTCGGGAGGCATGACAGAGTGAGCGCGATGAACGACAGCCCCGAAAAGCGCAATGAATGGCGCGCCATCTTCTACGTGCAGGCGCGTGTGGCGATCCTGTTTGTGCCGATCATTGTCAGTCTTTTGATCATAGGCGCGCTCGCCGGCAACGACCGCGATCCCGGCGCCATCGACCGGACTGTCACCAGTTCGGTGAAGTAACTCAATAAAAGCGCGGGATCGGACCGTTCTGCGGCGTCGTGCGCTCGCCAAGGTCGATGAAAACCTCATCGACATAGCACCATGCCCAGCCTTCCGGTGGGTCGTAGCCTTCGATGATCGGATGCTGGGTGGCATGAAAATGCTTGGTCGCGTGGCGGTTGGGCGAGTCGTCGCAGCAACCGACATGGCCACAGGTGCGGCAGAGCCTGAGATGCACCCACCAGGAACCGCTCTTCAGGCATTCCTCGCAGCCGAGCGCGCTCGGCGTCACGTCCTCGATGTCGCTGGTATGCCTGCATTCGTCCATCACGATCTCCTGACCAATTCGGGATGACTGGCGCGGCCGCCGTTCCGCGCAAGATAGGCATGCAGCGCTGCCACCACCTGGGCGCCTTCGCCGACGGCGGCCGCGACGCGCTTCGTCGAGCCGCAGCGCACGTCGCCGATGGCGAAGACGCCGCTGCGGCTCGTTTCCATCAGGCCGTGGCCGGGCGCCACATCCGGTCCGGTTCGGACAAAACCCTTGGCGTCGAGCGCCACGTTGCAGCGCGCCAGCCAGTCGGTATTCGGGTCGGCGCCGATGAACAGGAAGAGGTGGCGGATGGGCCGCGTCGTCTTGACGCCGGTAGCCTGGTTGCGCCAGCGCAGCTGGTCAAGGTTGCCCTCATGTCCCTCCAGCGCCTCGATCTCGGTCTCCGTCAGCACCTCGATGTTCGGCTGCGCCTCGACGCGCTCGACGAGATAGCGCGACATGGTCTCGTTGAGACTGTCGCGACGTACGAGCATTGTCACCTTTCGTACCTGGCTGGCCAGATAGACTGCCGCCTGGCCGGCCGAATTGCCGGCGCCGACCAGCGCCACTTCCTGGTCCCGGCAAAGCCGCGCCTCGATGGGCGAGGCCCAATAGTGCACCGACGTGCCTTCGAATTGCGCGAGGTTCGCGATATCGAGGCGGCGGTAGCGCGCCCCGCTCGCGATCACCACCGTGCGCGCACGCACGGCCTCGCCGTCGCCGACATCGAGCCTGTAGCGTGCGCCGTCGCCGTCTGCGCCGAGCAGCTTCGCTTCGTCCGGGATCACCATCTCGACGCCGAACTTCTGCGCCTGATTATAGGCGCGCGCCATCAGCGCCATGCCTGTAATGCCGGTCGGAAAGCCGAGATAGTTCTCGATGCGCGAGGATGCGCCCGCCTGCCCGCCGAAGGCGCGGCAGTCGAGCACGATCGTCGACAGCCCTTCCGAGCCGGCATAGACCGCTGCGGCAAGCCCCGCGGGTCCGGCGCCGACAATGGCCACGTCGTAGATTTTACCGGCATCGATCGGCCGCAGCAGGCCGACGCAGCGGGCGAGATCGCTTTCGCCCGGATTGTGCAGCAGCTTGCCGTTCGGGCAGAGCACGATCGGCAGATGGTGCGGATCGACATGAAAGCGCTCGATCAGCGTCTTCGCGCAAGGATCGGTTTCGGAATCGAGCGCCCGGTGCGGCTGGCCGCTGCGGGTGAGAAACCCCTGCAGCCGCAGCACATCGCCATTGCCGGGAGGTCCGATGATGATCGGCCCGCTGATGCCGCTTTCGAGCAGACCGACACGACGCAGGATCAGCGCCCGCATGATGCGCTCGCCAAGGTTCGCCTCCTGCACCATCAGGTCGCGCAGGCGTTGCGAGGGGATGACGATGGCCTCGACCGGCTCGATCGCTTCCGCATTGACCAGCGACGGGCGGCTCGAAAGCTGCGCCAGCTCACCGATGAAATTGCCCGGGCCGTGAGTGATGATCGCCGCGCGAGGGCCGAGCCCGCCGGCCTGCGTGATGTCGACTTTGCCCGACAGGATCACGATCAGCCCGGGTGAGACCGTGCCGGCGGTGACGATATGCTCGCCGGCAGCATAGGGGCGCGCCTCGCCGAACCGGCGCATGCGCTCGATGTCCGCGTCGGTCAGGACGGGAAACATCTGGTCGCGGCGGGCGGCGATGGTCGGGCTGACGGAAGGGGCCATGCCGTGACCGTACCGTCCCGGTCGCCGGGTTTGAAGCGGTTTGTTCGGCGCCTGGCCGGAAGAGGAGGTTCGCCCTTTCCGCCCTTCGCTCTTGCTACAGTTGGATGCCTCGCCAAGAGTGCAAGTCAGTTCCGCGACGACTGATAGAGGCTTACAAGGCTGTCGTGGAAACGGCAGAGCAACCAACGTCCGTCGGCAGCCAAGATAAAGCAGGATGATGGCATTGGAATGCGCTGACTTCTACGACACGGAACTGGCACGGCACAATCGGCACCTTGGGGCCGCTGCCGCTGTCGCGATACGTGACCGGGTGCTGGACATCGGCTGCGGCGCGGGACAAACGACCCGCGAGGCCGCACGCGTCGCTGTCGACGGAAAAGTTGTCGGCGTGGATACGTCCAGTGAGATGCTCGAAGTTGCGCGGCGGCGTTGCGCCGAAGACGGGCTGCGCAACGTGGCCTTTGAGCGGGGGGACGCGCAATCTCACCCGTTCCCTGCCGCCAGTTTCGATCTTTGCATCAGCCGATTCGGAGTGATGTTCTTTGCCGATCCGGCGGCGGCATTCGCCAATATCGGCCGGGCGATGCGGCCGGGCGCGCGCCTTGTGTGGATGGTCTGGCAGAACCAGGAGCGCAACGGGTGGTCAGGAGCCATTCGGCAAGCCTTGAACCCGCAAAGCATGCCGTCCGAGGATGTTCCCATGGCGTTTTCACTTGGGGATCCTGCCGTCGCTGCAGATCTTCTCAGCGCGGCCGGATTTGTATCCATCGACTTCACTGAGGTGCATGAGCCGGTCTTCTACGGGCCGAATGTCGATGCCGCGTTTGAGGCTGTCAGCAGCTTCCAAATGGTGAAGGAAGCGCTTGTGCGTACGGCTGAGCCGCCCGGGAAGGTGTCGCAGCGGCTGCGCGATATGTTGGAGGCGCACATGACGACCGAGGGCGTGCTGTTCGACTCGCGCGCGTGGCTCATCACTGCCCGCCGAGCGAACGGATAGCCGGCGAAGCCTGAAAATCAGCTGCTCATACCGTGCAGTCCTCCTTCGCCAAGGCTTCGGAGGATACCCCTTCGCTCTTGGAACTCCGGATGGCCTGTCCTCCTTCGCCAAGGCTTCGGAGGATATCCCTTCGCTCTTGAAACTCCGGGTGGCCTGCCATCCGACCTCCTTCGCCAAGGCTTCGGAGGATATCCCTTCGCTCTTGAAACTCCGGGTGGCCTGCCATCCGTAGCTCGAAGAGCGAAGGATGGTGCCCAGAAGAGGACTCGAACCTCCACTCCTTGCGGAACACGGACCTGAACCGTGCGCGTCTACCAATTCCGCCATCTGGGCTGGTGGGCGCTCATGTAAGCGGGCGAACGAAGCGTGTCAACGCGCTTTTTTCAAACCCGCATGGCTGCGCTGGTTCACCCCTCCAGCACTTCCTTCTTCGCCACGGTCGAATCGGCGTTGAGCTTGTAGATCACCGGCACGCCAGTGCCGAGTTCGAGCTTGACGATCTCCTCGCCGCTCTTGCCGTCCAGCGCCATGATCAGCGCGCGCAGCGAATTGCCGTGGGCCGCGACCAGCACCGTCTCGCCGCGCAGCACATGCGGCTGCACGTCGTGCAGATAGTAGGGCCATACGCGCGCGCCGGTATCCTTCAGGCTTTCGCCGCCGGGCGGCGCCACGTCGTAGGAGCGGCGCCAGATATGCACCTGCTCCTCGCCCCATTTCTTGCGCGCGTCGTCCTTGTTGAGGCCGGAAAGGTCGCCGTAGTCGCGTTCGTTGAGCGCCTGGTCGCGGATGGTCTCGAGGTTGCTCTGGCCGACCACGTCGAGAATGTGCTGGCAGGTCTCCTGCGCCCGCTTCAGCGCCGAGGTGAAGGCGATGTCGAATTTCAGCCCGCGCGCCTTGAGCTTCTCGCCTGCGGCGAGGGCCTCCGTGTTGCCCTGCTCGGTCAGATCGACATCGCGCCAGCCGGTGAACAGGTTCTTCAGGTTCCATTCGCTCTGGCCGTGGCGCACGAGCACGAGAGTTCCCGACATGTTTGCTCCTTCGTTAGAGCAATTCCAGGAAAAGTGTGTAGCGGTTTTCCGTCCGGAATTGCGTAAGACAATATGGAAAGGCCGCCTCAGCTCAGGCCGAGCACGTCCCGCATGGAATAGAGCCCGGGCTTCTTCGCGCGCGCCCAAAGCGCCGCCTTGACCGCGCCGCGGGCAAAGATCGCCCGGTCCTCGGCCTGGTGCGAGAGCGTGATGCGCTCGCCGGTGCCGGCCAGGATCACGCTATGCTCGCCGACCACCGAACCGCCGCGCAGTGTGGCGAAGCCGATCGTGCCGGGCTTGCGCACGCCGGTGTGGCCGTCGCGCACCCGCACGCTGTTGTCCTTGAGCGCGATCTCCCGGCCCTTCGCCGCTGCCTCGCCAAGCAGCAGCGCCGTGCCGGACGGCGCGTCGACCTTGTGCTTGTGATGCATCTCCAGGATCTCGATGTCGAAATCTTCGCCGTCGAGCGCGCGCGCCGCCTGCTCCACCAGCACTGCCAAAAGGTTGACGCCGAGGCTCATATTGCCGGATTTGACGATTGTCGCATGGCGCGCGGCGGCCGCGATCTTCGCATCGTCTTCCGCCGAGCACCCGGTGGTGCCGATGACATGGACGATGCGCGCCTGCGCGGCGTAGCCTGCGAATTCGACGCTTGCTTTGGGTGCCGTGAAATCGAGCACGCCGTCCGCCTTGGCGAAGGCCGGCAGCGGGTCGTCGACGATCGGCACGTTGATGGTGCCGATGCCGACGAGCTCGCCGGCATCCTTGCCGAGATGCGGCGAATCCGGCCGCTCGACAGCACCTGCAACGCGCGCGCCGGGAATGGAGTGGATGGCGCGGATCAGCGTCTGGCCCATCCGGCCGGCGGCACCGACCACCACCAGGCCCATATCGCCCGTTTCACTCATGCGCTTCTCCTGACAGCCTTCTTCGCGCGCGTGCGCGGCAGCGGAGTTTGGATTGGCTTGGCGTCATCGACAAGTCCCAACCCCTTCTTGCCCTGTATGCGATGAAAGCGGGCATAGATGCTGTGCGGGTCGGCCATTAGCGTCGCATGGGTGCCTTCCTCGACCAGCCGCCCTTCTTCCAGCACGATGATGCGGTCGGCGTTGACCACAGTCGACAGCCGGTGCGCGATCACGATGGTGGTGCGCCCCTCCATGACATGGGTGAGCGCCTCCTGGACGCGTGCCTCCGCCTCGTTGTCGAGCGCCGAGGTCGCCTCGTCGAGCAGAAGGATCGGTGCCTGGCGAACGATGGCGCGCGCGATCGAGACCCGCTGGCGTTGGCCGCCCGACAGCGTCGCGCCGTTTTCGCCCACCGGCGTGTCGTAACCCTGCGGCTGCTGACGAATGAAATCGTCGGCAGCGGCCTGTTTCGCGGCCTGTTCGATCTCCGCGTCGGTTGCCGAAAGCCGTCCGTAGCGGATGTTGTCGCGGATCGTGCCCTCGAAAAGATAGGGCGCCTGCGAGACGTAGGCGATCGAGCCGCGCAGCGAGCGCTTCGTCAGCTTCGAGATGTCCTGGCCGTCAACCTCGATGCTGCCCTTGTCGACGTCGTAGAAGCGCTGCAAGAGGGCTACCAGCGTCGACTTGCCGGCGCCCGAGGCGCCGACGATCGCCGTCACCTTGCCGGCGGCGGCGGTAAAGCTCAGATCCCTCAGCACCGGCATGTCGGCGCTGTAGCCGAACGTGACATTGTTGAAGCGCACTTCGCCGGAAGTGATCTTCGCTTCGACGGCGTCGGGCGCGTCGTTTTGTTTCGGCTCGAGGTCGAGCAGTTCGTAGATCATGCGCGCGTTGACCAGCGCACGTTCCATCGCCACCTGCATGCGCGCCAGCCGCCTTGCCGGATCATAGGCCAGGATCAGCGCGGTGATGAAGGAAAAGACCGCGCCCGGCGGCTGTCCCAGCACCAGCGCCCGGTAGCCGGAATAGGCGATCACGCCGGTGACGGCGAGACCGGCCAGCATGTCGGAAATCGGCGACAGCCGTTCCGAGACGCGGGCGATCTTGTTGCTGCGCTGCTCGGCCGTGTCGGCCATGACGCCGATGCGGCGCGCCAACTCGTCCTCCATGGTGAAGGCCTTGACGATGGCGATGCCTTGCGTGGCCTCCTGCACGGACCCGCTCAGCCGTGAATTGATCAGCACGGATTCCCGGTTGATCTTGCGCACCCGGCGGGTGATGTAGACGACGGCCCAGATCAGCGGCGGCCCGATCAGCAGCGAACTGAGCGACAACACCGGATCCTGATAAACCATGAGGCCGACGAGGCCGGCCAGGGTCACCGCGTCGCGGGTGATCGAAATCAATGTCAGCGACAGCAGATCGCGGATGCCGCCGATATTCTCGTCCAACTGCGCCGCCAAGCGGCCGGAGCGTGTGTCGTTGAAAAAATTGACGCCGAGCCTCATCAGATGGTCGAAGGTGCGCTTCTGGTAGCGGGCCACCAGATTGTTGCCGATCGTGGCCAACGCCACCGCCTGGCCGTAGCCGGCGAAACCACGCACGAGGAAAGCCCCCATGAAACCGGCACAGATCCACACCACCGCGTCGCCGCGCCGTTCGTAGAAGATTTCGTTGACCATCGGCGCCATGACCCAGGCCGAGAAGGCAGTCGCGCCCGAAACCAGCAGCGAGCAGACGATGGCGACTACATAGGACCAGCGATGGTCGTGGCCGTTTTCAGCGATGATCCGGCGTAGCACCGCCGTGACCTCGCCGGGTCGGACCTTTTGTTTGTTTGGATTTTGACGTGTCAAATCAGAAGCGCTTCGTGGTTCTCGTAAGACGATCTCGCAGGATCGGGCCGCAATTCGGCACTCCTCTTAGCGTCCCGGCTACGGCTTGCCTATGGCGAAACTTCGTCGCGGCGGCCGATGGCCATCCCGAACCCCGGCGCGATCACGTTCGCCAGTGCCGCCCCGCCGTCTGCACCCCGAACAGCGACGGGGTCCTGGCATAGGCGGCGAGGCCGAGAAGCGCCGCCAGCGGGTGGGTAATGACATAGACCGGCATCGCGCGCATCAGCGCGCTGTGCGGCGCCTTGTCCTCGAAGGCGGCGCGGAAATTGCCGGCTTTCAGCGCCGGCACGATTTTTTGCGCGATGCCCCCGGTGAGGAACACGCCGCCACGGCTCATGAACACCAGCGCCAGGTCGCCGGCGGTGCGGCCGAGGCAGGTGACGAACAGTTCCAGTGCTTCCTGTGCCACCGGATCGGATTTGGCGAGCGCGGCCGCGGTGATCTCGGCCGGCGTGCTGAACGGTGCCGCCTTTGCGTCGGCCTTGGCCACCGCGCGATAGAGATTGACCAGCCCGCGGCCGCACAGGATCTGCTCGCCGGAGATGCGGCCTTCGAGCTTCTCGATGTGCGGGAACACCTCGAAGTCGCGCGGCGTGCGCGGCCCGATATCCATATGCCCGCCCTCGCCCGGCACCGGTATCCAGTGGCGAAGCGCGTAGATCAGCCCGGCGACGCCGAGCCCCGTCCCGGGGCCGAGCACGACCCGGCCGGCGCCCGGCTCGGGCGTGCCGCCGCCGATCTTTTCCATATGCTCTTCGCCGAGTGCCACCACCGCCAGCGCCTGCGCCTCGAAATCGTTGAGCACCACGATCTCGCTCAAGCCCAGATTGGCAAACATCTGGTGCGGCTTGACCACCCAGGGGCAATTGGTGAGCCGGATCTCGTCGCCGTCGACCGGCCCGGCAACCGCCAGCACCGCCGAATGCGGCTGGATCGACGAGCGGTCGAGCACCGCCGCCTGGATCGCTTCATCGATGGTCTTGAAATTGGCCGTCTGGACGATCTGCGGCTCGGTCGCTTCCGAATTGGCGTCGAGCACGATCGAGAAGCGCGCATTGGTGCCGCCGATGTCGCCGATCAGGACCGGAAACCGCAACGCTGTGTCGTCTTCGCCTGCCATGCTCTTTGTTCGTCCCGTTCCGGCCGCCTGCCGTTTGTCTGTTCGTTGAACTAGCGCATGGGCTTGCAAAGGGAAAGTCGGTTTGGCCTCAAGGTTCGTGGCATTTGCTTCAGCGTTCAGGCCGCCCTCGCTCACCCTTTCAGCGTTTGCGCTGCCCCTCACCTGCCTGCCGGCATCCTCTCCCCCCTTGAGGGGGAGATGTCGCCGAAGGCGACAGAGGGGGTCGCCGCGCGTGAAGCGCCGACGCTTTCCGAGACGAAAGACAAAGCCGGCGATCTATGTGAGACGACCCCCTCTGACCGCTTCGCGGCCATCTCCCCCTCGAGGGGGAGATTACGCAGGCTGGACCTCAATTCCCCGGCCTTGGTCGCGGCAGCGGAATGCCGATTTTCGGTGTCGGAGCGAAGGCGCTCGCCTGGGCCGGGAGCGTCGGCGTACTGCTAGAGATCGTCTCCACCGGCTCGGTCGCCTCCGGTTCGGCCGCCGCGACCGCTGCCGCGCCGCCGCCTTGATAAATGACGGCTTCCAGCGAAGGCGCGTCCGGCGCGGCGAGCACCGCCTGGCACTCCCTCGGCAGGTTGGCCATCGTCATCAGGTCGCGGGCCTTCGGCACGTCCGGGTTCTTGTTCGGGCGCCACGGCTCCTCGGTGAACCACCAGGCAAGCGGCTTGCCGCAGCCGTCGTCGTCCGGCGTCGCCTCCTGCGCCTTGCAGCCGGCCGAGCCAGGCTGGCAGCCGATGCGCATATGGAAATGATAGTCGTGGCCCCAGAACGGGCGGATCTTGCGCAGCCAGGAACGGTCGCCCGTGACGGTGTCGCAAAGCTTCTTCTTGATACCCGGATTGACCAGGATGCGCTCGACCTCCGGATAGCTCGCGGCGCGCCTCAGCAGCCGCGTATGCGCCGGCGTCCACAGCGCGTCCTTCACCAGATGCGTCTTTTCGTCGACCATCAGCGTCGCGCTCATATTCTCGCGCTGCGCCATGGTCAGCGGGCGCCTCGGCATCGGCGTCAGCCAGATGTCGGCATCGAGGCCGATCTGGTGCGAAGCATGGCCGGTCATCATCGGCCCGCCGCGCGGCTGCGAGATGTCGCCGATCAAAAGCCCGGGCCAGCCGTCGGCATGGGCGTCGCGCGCGAGCTTCTCGATCAGCGCGATCATCGCCGGATGGCCCCAGCGGCGGTTGCGCGAGGGGCGCATCACTTCCCAGGCCGGTCCGTCCATCGGCAGGGCGACGCCGCCGGTGAAGCAGCCTTTGGAATAGAAGCCGAAGGATTGCGCCGGCGCCACCGCCGGCAGCTTCTTGGCGCCGAACAGGTCTTTTGCGCGCGGTTCGGCCGAGATCGCGGCCGCAGCCAGCGCGGCTAAAGTCACCAGCGCAAGCGCGGCGGTCAGGAACGGCTTGCTGTCAGGCAGCGATCGCAACGTCATCAGGTCGGGTCCCCTCTCCAGTGGCGCGACGCAATCTCGGCGACATGCTTCAGACGCGAATCATACCATGTCCCGCGCGTCGCTTCGATCACCGGCGCTTCATCGGGCTGCGCGGCTCTCCGTCCCGCCAGTTGCCGTCCGCCCACATCCGCTCCAACGCCACCCGGTAATTCGGGAAACGAAAGCTGTAGCCGGCCGCTTTGATCGCCGCGTTGGCGACGCGCTTGTTCTCGCCATAGAAAGAACGCGCCATGGGCGAAAGTTGGGCGGTCTCGAACGGAATCTCCGGCGGCGCCTCAACGCCCATCAGCCCGGCGGCATAGGCGACGACGTCCTGCGGCGGCGCCGGTTCGTCGTCGGTAACGTTGAAGATGGCGCCGAGATTCCTATCGGCCAGGTGCCGGAGCGCGCCGGCAATGTCGTCGCAATGGATGCGGTTGAACACCTGATCCTTCTTGACCAGCCGCCGCGCGGTGCCGTCTTCGAGATTGACCAGCGCGTTGCGGCCCGGACCGTAAATGCCGGAAAGCCGCAGGACCGCCACCGGCCTGCCGGCCTCGCGGCCGAGCTTCAGCCATTCCTGTTCGGCCGCCACCCGCATCACCGAGCGCTTCGACACCGGTTTGCAGTCGGCGCTCTCGTCCACCCAGGCGCCGCCATGGTCGCCATAGACGCCGACGGTGGAAAGGTAGCCGATCCATTCCAGCGCCGGCATCTTCGCCCGGATGGTCTCGCCGGCAGCGTTGAGCACCGGATCGCCGGACTCGTCCGGCGCGACCGAGACAATGAGATGCGTGGTTTGCCGAAGCGCGTCGCTGATCTCGGACGTCAACGAACCATCGAAGCGTAGCGGCTCAATGCCCGCCCGCCGCAGCGCCTCGAATTTTTCCGGCGAGCGCGTCGTGCCCAGGATCGGCGCACCCTGCCCGTTGGCTCGGGCAAAGGCCTTGCCGGAATAGCCGGCGCCGAAGAAGAAGAAGTGTTTTTCGCCCATCAAGGAACCTCTGCTGAATTTCGCTGCGCCGACAGCCATTCGTCGCGCACGGTTGTGTCGCCTTCGGTCTCCAAGGCCGATGCAGCGAGCTTGGCAAAATCGCGCTCAGGCAGCAGTCGCGATAGCGCCCATACTGCCGCACCCCGCACCAGCGGCGAGCCTTCGTCGAGCAGGCCGCGCACGATCGGCGTCAGCGAAGCATCGTTGGAATTGCCGGCGGCTATCAGGACATTGCGGACAAAACGGTCGCGGCCGATGCGCTTGATCGGCGAGCCCGAAAAGAAAGCGCGGAACGCCGCGTCGTCGAGGAGCAACAGCTCCGACAGCGGCGGCTCGCGCAGGTCGTCGCGCGCGGCAAGCTTGGCTTCCGAGGCAACGCTGGCGAACTTGTTCCACGGACAGACGGCGAGGCAATCGTCGCAGCCATAGATGCGGTTGCCGATCTTCTCGCGGAATTCGCGCGGGATCGGCCCCTTGTTCTCGATGGTCAGGTAGGAGATGCAGCGCCGCGCATCGAGCCGGTAGGGCGCCGGGAACGCATCGGTCGGGCAGACGTCGAGACAGGCGCGGCAGGAGCCGCAATGGTCGATCTCCGCTTTGTCCGGCTCGAGCTCGGCCGTCGTGAAGATGGTGCCGAGGAACAGCCATGAGCCATGCGCGCGGCTCACCAGATTGGTGTGCTTGCCCTGCCAGCCGAGCCCGGCGGCTTCGGCAAGCGGCTTTTCCATCACCGGCGCCGTGTCGACGAAGACTTTGACGTCGCCTCCCGCCCGCGCGACGATCTTGCCGGCGATCTCCTTCAGCCGGCCCTTCATCACGTCGTGATAGTCGCGGTTTTGCGCATAGACAGAGATCGCGCCGCGATCCCGCTTTTCGAGGATATCGCGCGGATCGCGGTCCGGTCCGTAGTTCATCGCCAGAACGACGATCGAGCGCACCTCCGGCCACAGCGTCGAGGGCTCGGCGCGGCGCCCGATCGTCTCGGCGATCCACTCCATCGAGCCGTGGAAACCGTCGGCGACGAATTCGGCCAGGCGCGCCGGCGCCAGCGGGATCGCGCCAGGCCTGGTCACCGCGACGGCATCGAAGCCGGCGCGGCGGGCCTCCGCGTCGATCAGCGCGCGGAGCTTGTCAGAAGTCGAGGTCCGCATAATGCGATACCGGCGACAGGCCGCGCACCCGGTCGGTGAGCAGCGGCCGGAACGACGGCCGTGATTTCACCCGCGTGTACCATTCGCGCGCGGCGGCATGCTCGCGCCAGTCGATCTCGCCGAGATAGTCGAGCACCGAAAGCGTCGCCGCCGCGGCGAGGTCGGCATAGGTCACCTTGTTGCCGGCCAGCCAATGGCGCGTGCCGGCCAGCCAGTTGGTGTATTTCATGTGCTGGCGGATGTTGGCGCGCGCGGCGCGGATTGCCGCCGAATCGGGCGAGCCGCCGCCCGCCGTCTCCGGCATGACCGGCTTCAGCACGCGCTCGCGCACCAGATGGCGGGTGACCTCGCTGTCGGCCTTGCTGAGATACCAATCGGTCAGACGGCGGATTTCGGCGCGCTGCATCGGGTCTTCGGCAAACAGCCGCCTGTCGCGCTTCAACACCCCGCGCGTCTCGTCGAGATATTCGGCGATCACCATGGCGCCGACGATCGGCACGTCGCCCTCTGCAAGCAGGATCGGCAGCGTGCCGGCCGGATTCAGCGCCAGAAACTCCTTGCGCCGCGTCCAGGGCTTCTCCTCGATCAGCGCCAGTTCCTCGCCATACTCGCCGAAGGCGAGGCGCACGAACCGGCAGGTGGCGAACATCGGGTGGTGGAAAAGCGTCAGCATGGTTCCGCGATGATAGGGCGCACTGGCGAATCGTTACCGGCGCCGGTAAGTCTTGGCGGCCCGTCATGCGGCCGTCACGGTGCTGCGACCTATAGGGGGACTTCCGCGCCGTGACAAGCAAGCCGTTGTCTCCAGTCGTCCCCGAAATCCTGAGGTTGCCATGGAAAGCCAGACTATTGTCGAAGCGCTGCTGCTTGGGCTGCTGGAGGGCCTGACCGAATTCATCCCGGTGTCTTCGACCGGTCATATCCTGCTCGCCGGCCATTTCCTCGGCTTCCACTCGACCGGCAAGGCCTTCGAGATCCTGATCCAGCTCGGCGCGATTCTCGCGATCCTGAGCGTCTATTTCCGCCGCCTTTGGAAGATGCTGCTCGAACTGCCTTATGATCGGCGGACCCGCCATTTCGTCATCGGCATCCTGATCGCCTTCCTGCCGGCTGCGGCCATCGGCGCGCTCGCGCATGATTTCATCAAGACCTTCCTGTTCGAATCGCCGCGGCTGATCTGCATCATGCTGATCATCGGCGGCGTCGTGCTGCTCGCCGTCGACCGCATGAAGCTGAAGCCGTTCTACCAGGATGTCGAGCGCTTCCCGACCAGGCTCTATCTGCAGATCGGCCTGTTCCAGTGCCTGTCGCTCATTCCCGGCACCTCGCGCTCCGGCTCGACCATTGTCGGCGCGCTGCTTTTGGGCGTCGACAAGCGCGCGGCGGCGGAGTTCTCCTTCTTCCTCGCCATGCCGACCATGGTCGGGGCCTTCGCGTTCGATCTCTTCAAGAACCGCAACGTGCTGACCTCGGCCGACCTGCCGATCATCGCCGTCGGCTTCGTCGCCGCCTTCGTCAGCGCCCTGATCGTGGTGCGCTTCCTGCTCGATTTCGTCTCGCGCAAAGGCTACTCGCTGTTCGGCTGGTGGCGCTTGGTGGTGGGTGCTGTGGGATTGGTGGCGCTGATGATCTGGGGGTGAGCGCCCACCCTCCCCCTTGTGGGGAGGGTCGATCCGCATAGCGGATCGGGGTGGGGGTCGGTACCGTACCCCCGCCCCGGCTCGCCAACGACGCTTCGCGTCGCTTGCTCGCCGACCCTCCCCACAAGGGGGAGGGTAAGCCTCTCAATTCCTTCCATAAAACGCGTTCTCGACATGCACCGGCCAGCGCCAGGGCAGCACCGCCACCATGTCGAAGCGCACCGAAAGCCGGCCGTAATCCGGCTGTCGTGACAACCAAAGATCGGCCGCGCCCTCGATGCGACGCTCCGACGAGTGGGCGATCGCTTCCATCGCCTCCATCAAAGTCCGGCGCGCCTTGACCTCGACGAACAGCACGAGGTCGCCGCGCCGGGCGATCACGTCGATCTCGCCGAGTTTCGTGCGATGGCGGCGGGCTAGAATCCGGTAACCCTTCAGCATCAGCGCCAGCGCCGCCAGCCATTCGCCGCGATGGCCGCGCCGATAGGCTTTGCGCCGATGACCAACGGTGCGCTCAGCCACCGCGGGTTTCTCTTTGTTTGACCATGATCTTTTCCGAAAACCGGTTTCCACTTTTCGGGATCATGGTCTGTCCTTAAGCTCTAGCAGCCGCCGATAGAGCGCCTGCTTCTGGCCGCCGGTCATTTTCGCCGCTTCCGCTGCCGCCTTGGAGGCCGGCATTTCGGCGGCGAGCGACAACAGCAATCTGTCGATGTCGGCCGGCTGGTCCGCCGTGGGCTCCGCCGGGCCTACGCAGACCACGATCTCACCCTTAGGCGTATCGGCCGCCGCGTAGTGATCGGCAAGCTCGCCAAGCGTACCCGTTCGCATTTCCTCGAATGTCTTGGTGAGCTCGCGGCCGATCGCCGCTTTGCGCACCCCGCCGAGCGCCTCGACCATCGCGCCAAGCGTCTCGGCCAGCCGCCGCGGCGATTCGAAGAAGATCAGCGTCGCCGGCACCTGCTTGAAGCTTTCGAGCTTCGTCAGCCGCTGGCCGGCCTTGGCAGGCAAGAAACCGGCGAACAGAAAGGCATCGGACGGCAGCCCGGAGGCTGTTAGCGCGGCGAGCGCGGCGGACGGTCCGGGCACCGGCACCACGCGGACGCCGCGCTCCAGCGCCTCGCCGACCAGCCGATAGCCGGGATCGGAAACCAGCGGCGTGCCGGCATCCGAGATCAGCGCCACGCTCTGCCCAGCCGCCAGCGCCTCGATCAGCTTCGGCCCGGCCTCGGCGGCATTGTGCTCGTGATAGGCCGTGGTGCGGCGTCGGATGCCGTAGCGCTCGAGCAACACGCGCGAGACGCGCGTGTCTTCGCAGGCGACGATGTCGGCACTAGCCAGCGTTTCCAGCGCGCGCAGCGTGATGTCGGCAAGATTGCCGATCGGCGTCGCCACCAGATAAAGCGCCGGCGCCAGCGGCCGCGCCGGAATCTCGGTCTGCCCGATCAGATAGCTGCGTTTCTCGCCGGTCAAGAATAACCCTCCATTCACCCTGTTTGGCATGGCGCACGCCTGGTTGCAAAACGTGAAGTCGAGGCAAGCGGATCGCCATGCCTTCGCCACAGTGAGGAACGAAACCGTGGCCGGTCGATTTAATCCCTGATTCCCCGGAGGAGGCAGGACCGGACGATGCCCAATCGCTTCGATATCTTCATCAGCCGACTTGAAAGCAAAACCGCCCGCGAGGGCATACCCCCACATCCGATCGCCGCCCAGCCCGGCGCCCGCCGCGACAAGGCCGACACGAAGCCGGTCCGCTCCGGCGAAGCGCACACGGAAAAGACCCGCGGCAAGCACCGCCAGAAGCACGACGCCTAAAGGTATCGCGGCACCTTCGCCTCGAGCAGCCGCACCAGCTCCGGATCCATGAACTCGTAGTCGTCGGGGATGTCGAGGCAGATCACCCTGGCCCGCTTCAGGCTCGACCGGAACTTCTTCTGCAGCTTGGCGCGATGGGCCTTCTCCATCACGAAGATGATGTCGGCCCAGGCGACGAGTTCAGGCGTCAGTGGGTTTTCGGCGTCGTGATTGGTGCCGGCCGATTCGACCTCGATATCGCGCTGTTTGGAGAACACCTGCTCGGCGGTCGGACTGCGCAGACGGTTCTGGCTGCAGACGAAGAGGGCGTTTTTCAACGGTTGCTGGCGCTCCGCCGGTCGTGGCGGGTACGGTTACTCATCGAAGATATCTCGTATCGTTTTTGTCAGCGGTATGTACTGATCCTGGGTAAGTCCGTTCAGGTCAAATTCTATCAAATCGTTTTTTGCGATTGCTCTTAAATTTATCCCAACATAGGTCATAAACCTGCGCACAACGTCGAACTTGCTTAGACCCGATGATCTGTGCTTCTTTGACTTTTTGTTTCTGCTGAACACGATTTCTGTTTCATAGAAATCGTCGTACTCTCGGGACTTCGAAATCTCGCCCAACCCAAACTCGAAAACATCATCCGTGCAGCGTCTCATGGATCGGGAACTTCATGGCAGATCCTATTGGATGCACCGCAACGGCATTCGGTTAAGCGAACCGAACATCTCACATACCCGCATAGACCGATAAATCAGTTGGCCGCTGCGTTTACCGCGCCAAATCCGCCACCACTGCATCGAGCACGATCATCCCCGCAGTGGTGGCGCGCAGACGGGCGTTGCCGACCGGCGCCACCAGCCCTTCCTCCTGCAGCACCGCCAGCCTGGCACTCGAAAGACCACGTCCCGAGAGCGTCTCGTAGCGCTGAAGGTCGATGCCTTCGGCAAGCCGTAGGCCCATCAGCAGGAATTCGTCGGCCTCTTCCGAGCGTGTCAGCACCTCGCCGCCGGTGACGCCGTGCCCTTTGGCCTCGACCAGGTTGAGCCACGTCTCCGGCATCTTTTCCGCGACGGTCACGGTGCGGCGGCCGTTCTCGACGAAGCGGCCATGCGCGCCCGGCCCCACGCCGACATATTCGCCGTAGCGCCAATAGGTCAGATTGTGCCGGCTCTCGGCGCCCGGCCGCGCGTGGTTCGAGATCTCATACGCGGGCAGCCCATGTGCCGCAGTCACCTCCTGCGTCAACGCATAGAGATCGGCGGCATGATCGTTGTCGGGAAGGATGAATTTCCGCGCCGCGTGCAGGGTATGGAAGGGCGTGCCTTCCTCGATGGTGAGCTGGTAGAGCGAAAGGTGGTCGGCGGCGTGGCCGATCGCCTGTTCGAGCTCCGCCCGCCAGGCCTCCGGCGTCTGGCCCGGCCTTGCATAGATCAGGTCGAAGGAAAGCCGCGGGAAGATTTCGCGCGCCAGCCCGATTGCAAGCAGCGCCTCTTCGACATTGTGCAGCCGGCCGAGGAAGCGCAGATCCCTGTCGTTCAGCGCCTGCACGCCGAGCGAGACGCGGTTGACGCCGGCAGCCCGGTAGCCGCGGAAGCGCTCGGCTTCGACCGAGGAGGGGTTTGCCTCCAGCGTCACCTCGATGCCGGCGGGCACCGTCCAGTTCTTGGCCACCGCCTCCAGCACCGCCGACACGGTTTCCGGCTTCATCAGCGACGGCGTGCCGCCGCCGAGAAAGATGCTGGTCACCTCGCGCGGCCCGGTGCGGGCGCGCATGGTCTTGAGCTCCGTCTCGAAGGCGCGTGCAAAACGCTCCTGGTCGACCGGCTGGTGGCGGACATGGCTGTTGAAGTCGCAGTAAGGGCATTTGGCCGCGCAGAACGGCCAATGGATATAGACGCCGAAGCCGGGGCTGCGGTCGAGCGGCATGGTATGGCCGGTCCCGATCATTCCGAACCGAGCCGTGCCAAATCCAAGCGGGCTTGGGCGAATTTCTGGAAAGCGCGGGCGCGGTGCGAAAGGGCGGTTGCCTGACCGGGCTTCCAACCATGCTTTTGCTGAGCGCTCATCTCGCCGAAAGTCTTGTCGAAACCGTTCGGCAGGAATACCGGATCGTAGCCGAAACCAAGCGTGCCGCGCGGCGGCCATACCAGCGTGCCTTCGGCCTCGCCGCGATAATATTCCGCCTCGCCGTCGGGAAAGGCGAGACAAATGACGGCGACGAAGCGGCCGGTGCGTTGCGCCGGCTCGGTCGCCCCGACCTCCTGCAGCGCCACTTCGGTGCGCTGCATGGCCATGCCGAAATCGCGTGTGCCATCCGGCGTCTCGGCCCAGTTGGCGGTGTAGACGCCCGGCGCGCCGTCGAGCGCGTCGACGCAGAGGCCGGAATCGTCCGAAAGCGCCGGCAGACCGGTCGCCTTGGCCGCGGCATATGCCTTGATATAGGCATTTTCCTCGAAGGTCGTGCCGGTCTCGTCCGGTTCCGGCAGGCCGTATTCCTTGGCCGATTTCGCCTCGAAGCCGAACGGCGCCATCAGGTCGGCGAACTCGCGCAGCTTGCCTTCATTGTGGCTGGCGACGACGATCTTTTGTCCCCCAAAGGAATGAAAAAGTGGCGAATGCATCAGAGGCCCCAGATCCTTGGCTCGGCGAACTCGATCGAATTGCCCGACGGGTCGCGGATATAGATCGAATGTCCGCCCTGCGGCCATTCGAAATCGCTTTCGATGGCGACGTTCTTGGCCGCCAGATGCTTGCGCCACTGGGCAATCTCGTCGGCGCTTGCCGTGAAGCAGAGATGACCTTCGCCGGCCGTGCCGTGCGGCGGCACCTTCAGCCGGGCGTCCGGCGACGGCGGAATTTTGGTCGCTTCGGCGTTGAAGAGAAGCAGCACGCCGCTGCCGCAGCGAAAAAACACATGCCTACCCTCGACCTTGCCCAGCGCTTCGAGTCCGATGATGTCGCGGTAGAACACCTCCGCGGCTTGCAAGTCAGTGACGTAGAGTGCCGATTCTAAGATCGCGGACGGTGTCACGAGGCGCCCCCCTCTGCCCTGCGGGGCATCTCCCCCTCAAGGGGGGAGATTGGCTGTGGCTGCGCCGGCATCCCTCTTGCGGCGTTGGTGATTGGCGAAGGCCGAGACGCTATCTGATCTCCCCCCTTGAGGGGGAGATGGCCGGTAGGCCAGAGGGGGGTGCCTTGGCTCGGCATTTGGAAACTACGCCACCGCCATCTGCTGCAAGCTCACCAGCCGCGAAATGCCCTTCTTGGCGAGCGTCATCAGCGCGGAAAACTGCTCCTCGGAAAACGGCTCGCCCTCCGCTGTGCCCTGGATCTCGACGATGCCGCCCTTGCCGGTCATGACGAAATTGGCGTCGGTGCCGGCCGAGGAGTCCTCGAGATAGTCGAGATCGATGACCGGCTGGCCGTCATGGATGCCGCAGGAAATCGCCGCCACATGGTCCTTCAGCACCTTGGAGACGCTCGCCATCTGGCGGGCTTCCATCCAGCGCAGGCAGTCGTAGAGCGCCACCCAGCCGCCGGTGATCGAGGCCGTGCGGGTGCCGCCATCGGCCTGGATGACATCGCAGTCGACGGTGATCTGCTGTTCGCCCAGCGCCTGCAGGTCGACCACGGCGCGCAGGCTCCGGCCGATCAGCCGCTGGATCTCCAGCGTGCGGCCGCCCTGCTTGCCGGCGGAGGCCTCGCGCCGCATGCGCTCGCCGGTCGAGCGCGGCAGCATGCCGTATTCCGCCGTCACCCAGCCCTTGCCGGAATTGCGCATCCAGGCAGGCACCTTTTCCTCCAGGCTCGCCGTGCACAGCACATGCGTATCGCCGAACTTCACCAGGCACGAGCCCTCGGCATGCTTGGAGACGCCGCGCTCGAAGGAGATGGCGCGCATTTCATCGGCTTGGCGTTTGGAGGGGCGCATCAAGGCTCTTTCTGTTCTTTTCTCGGATTCGTCGGCGGCTTGTAGACGCATGCGGCGCATGGCGCAAAGGAAAATGGGCCGTTGCACCCGGAGCGGCTAAGTCTATATCTTTCGGTAGGAGGTTTTCGCCGGAATGAACAAGGCAGTCGATCCCGCGTCGCAGCCGCCCGTGCTTCAGTCGCTCGACATGCGCTCGCGCGATATTTTCCGGCGGATCGTCGATTCCTATCTGCGCGACGGCGAGCCGGTCGGCTCGCGCAGCCTGTCGCGCATCCTGCCCTCGTCGCTGTCGCCGGCCACCATCCGCAACGTGATGAGCGATCTCGAGCATCTCGGCCTGATCTACGCGCCGCACATCTCGGCCGGCCGCCTGCCGACCCAGACCGGGCTGCGCTTCTTCGTCGACGCCTTCATGGAGCTTGGCGATCTGTCCGACGAGGAGCGCCGCGTCATCGAGGCGCAGGTGCGCGCCTCGGGCTCGGGCGCCACGCTGGAACACATGCTGACCGAGGCCAGCCAGATGCTGTCGGGCATGTCTCGCGGCGCCGGCCTGGTGCTCGCCGCCAAGAACGAGGTGGCGCTCAAGCACATCGAGTTCATCCAGCTCGAACCCACCAAGGCGCTCGCCGTCCTGGTGTCGCAGGGCGGCGATGTCGAGAACCGGGTGGTCGACCTGCCGGCCGGCATCACCGTTTCCCAGCTGCACGAGGCCTCGAACTTCCTCAATGCCCATATCCGCGGCCGCACGCTCGCGGAGGCGCGGATCGAGATCGCCCGGATCAAGGACGAGACCAGGGCGGCCCTCGACACGCTGTCGCAGGACCTGGTCGAGAAGGGCCTCGCAGTCTGGGCCGGGGCCGAAAGCGGCCTGCCGGCGCGCCTTATCGTGCGCGGCCGCGCCAACCTTCTGGAGAACGTCACCGCCCAGGCGGACCTCGAATTGCTGCGCCATCTGTTCGAGGATCTGGAAACGCAGGACGGGCTGCTGCAGCTTCTCGACCTCGCCGAGCAAGGTTCCGGCGTGCGCATCTTCATCGGCTCGGAGAACAAGCTGTTCTCGCTGTCCGGCTCGTCGCTCGTGGTCGCGCCCTATCGCGACAAGGACGCGCGCGTCGTCGGCGCGCTCGGCGTCATCGGCCCGACGCGGTTGAACTATGCCCGCATCGTACCGATGGTCGACTATACGGCCCAATTGATTTCGCGCATGCTGAGCTGACCGGGAGCGGGCGGGGTCGCCGCAAGGAGGGTGGAAATGGCGCTGGAATCGCTCAAGGCCCAGATCAGCCTGTTGCTCGAGGAGATGGTGAACCAGCCTGAGGACGAGCACGAGGTGCAGGAGCAGCTGCGCGAGAAGCTCAGGGAAATGCGCGCCATGGGCCTGCCGCTGCCGGCCGACCTGGTCGCGCTGGAAAAGCAGCTCGACGACGATCTCGACGTCGAAGAGAGCTGATCTGCCGGTAATTTCCGTCAAATCTGCGTGCCCGCGCTTCTCTTTGGGGACGCCTGCCCGATATCTGCTGTCTGGTCGCGCCGATCGTGACAAGGCGCGTCGGCCATAGACGGAGCACAGCATGATACGGATCGCCGGCCTTGCGGCCCTTACCCTTCTCCAGGCCACCGGCGCCTTCGCGCAGCAGTCCGACCAGCCTTTGCTCACCGGCGCAAAGGCCTTCGGCGATTGGAAGGTTGACCGGCCCGGCCTGCGGCGTCTCATCAAGCCGGACGATCTCCCGCAGCCAAATGTCGCCGAATCCGCCTCGAATAGCGCCGGCCTCGCCGACCGCCCTGCGGATGCCAAGCCCGCCGTGCCGGCCGGCTTCTCTGTCGAACTCATCGCTTCCGGCATCGACAATCCGCGTGTCGTGCGCGTGGCGCCGAACGGCGACCTCTTCGTCGCCGACAGCGAGGCCAATCGAGTCAGGGTCTATCGGCTGGCGGAAGGCAGCGCGAAGCCCGCCGAGAAAGCCGTCTTCGCCAAGGGCCTCACCCAGCCCTACGGCATTGCCTTCTATCCGCCGGGCGACAAGCCGCAATGGGTCTATGTCGCCAACAGCAACAGCGTCGTGCGCTTCCCCTATCGCGATGGCGACATGCAAGCGTCGGGCAGGCCAGAAACGATCGTCTCCGACATCCCCTCAAGCCACCACTGGACGCGCGACATCGCCTTCTCGCCCGATGGCAAGACGCTCTATCTGTCGGTCGGCTCGGGTTCCAACACCGCCGAGGATATGGGCGCGAGCCCGAAGGGCGGTGTCGAGGAATGGGCGCGGTCCGAGCCGCTCGGCGCTGCCTGGGGCGCGGAGGAAGGCCGCGCCGACGTGCTCGCTTTCGACCCCGACGGCAAGAACCGCAGGATGGTCGCCACCGGCCTGCGCAACTGCTCGGGCATGACCGTGCAGCCGGCGACCGGCGCGCTCTGGTGCGTCGTCAACGAGCGCGACGAACTCGGCGACAACGTGCCTTTCGAATATGCCACCACCGTCAAGGACGGCGCCTTCTATGGCTGGCCCTGGTACTATATCGGCGACAACGAGGATCCGCGTCACAAGGGCGCGCGGCCCGACCTTGCCGGCAAGGTCACGGTGCCGGACGTGCTGATGCAGGCGCATTCGGCGCCGCTCAATATCGCCTTCTACGAAGGCGGCAACTTCCCTGCCGACTACAAGGGCGATGCCTTCGTCACCCTGCACGGCTCATGGAACCGCAATGTCCGCACCGGCTACAAGGTGGTGCGGCTGAAATTCAAGGACGGCAAGCCGACCGGAGAGTATGAGGATTTCGCCACTGGCTTCGTCATTGCCGACGACGCGGTCTGGGGCCGGCCGGTGGGCGTGGCGGTGGCGAAGGACGGCGCGCTGATCCTGACCGAGGACGGCAACGGCACCATCTGGCGCGTCACGCATGGCGATGGCCGGTCCTGAAGCGGCGCTGGTGCAACGGAATCCTGCTGCAAGGGAATTAACGCCGTCCCGGCGCCGTGGTAAGAGGCCGCCGCTCTGGATCCCGGTTGCGGGATAGCGCTAGGTCTCGAACCATGACACTGACAGGATTTCTTGCCTACAGCGCCGCCCTCGGCGTTGCCGCCGCCATTCCGGGCCCCGGCGTCACGGCGCTTGTCGCCCGCGCGCTCGGCTCCGGCTTCCGCTCGTCGCTGGCCATGTCTTTCGGCCTGATGCTCGGCGACATAACCTATCTTACCGCCGTCGTGCTCGGCCTCGCCTTCGTCGCGCAGACCTTCGGCATGGTCTTCCTGGCCATCAAATGGGCCGGCGTCGCCTATCTCGCTTTCCTTGCCTGGCGCTTCTGGACCAGCGGCATCTCGCCGGAGAACATCGAGGCGCGGAAGGGCAAGGGTGGCTTCGTGGCGAGCTTCATCGCCGGGCTGACCGTGACGCTCGGCAACCCCAAGACGATGATCTTCTATCTTGCCATCACGCCGACCATCGTCGACCTCAAGACGATCACGCTGGCCGACTACGGCATCCTGGTGGCGCTCACCGTCGTTGTGCTCTTCGTCGTGCTGGTGCCCTATCTGGCGCTGGCCGCCAAGGCGCGCTGGTTCCTGAAGTCGCCGCGCGCGCTGAAAGTTCTGAACCGCACCGCCGCCGGCTTCATGATGGGCGCAGCCGCGGCGATCGCCGCGCGTCAATAGGCTGCAATCTCAACCGGTCCCCATTTCGGCCAAGCCATTCCGAAAACGGGCCGATCCGGAAAATGCATTTCCGGCGCGGGGTGGTTTTCAGCAACCGCCCCACTCGGATATTTTCGGCTACCAGCCTATCTTGCGCGGCTGAAAGTCCTATTCTGTCTGCCTATGCCATTGCCTTGGGAGCGAAACCAATGAACAAGCCCGTCACTTCCGCGCGCGTCCCCGGCCGCGGCCGCATCTTCAACTCGATCACCGAGACGATCGGAGACACGCCACTGGTGCGGCTGGACAAGTTCGCCAGGGAGAAGGGCATCGTCGCCAATGTGCTGGCCAAGCTCGAATTCTTCAATCCGATCGCCTCGGTCAAGGACCGCATCGGCGTCGCGATGATCGAGGCGCTGGAGGAGGCCGGCAAGATTTCGCCCGGCAAGACCACGCTGATCGAGCCGACCTCGGGCAACACCGGCATCGCGCTGGCCTTCGCCGCCGCCGCCAAGGGCTACAAGCTGATCCTCACCATGCCTGAAACCATGTCGGTCGAGCGCCGCAAGATGCTGGCGCTGCTCGGCGCCGAATTGGTGCTGACCGAAGGGCCGAAGGGCATGAAGGGTGCCATCGCCAAGGCCGACGAGCTCGCCGCGACGCTCCCCAACGCCATCATCCCGCAGCAGTTCGAGAACCCGGCCAATCCGGAGATCCATCGCCGCACCACGGCGGAGGAGATCTGGAACGACACCAATGGCGATGTCGACATCTTCGTCGCCGGCATCGGCACCGGCGGCACCATCACTGGTGTCGGCCAGGTGCTGAAGAAGCGCAAGCCCTCGCTGCATGTCGTGGCGGTCGAGCCGGAGGCCTCGCCGGTGCTCTCCGGCGGCCAGCCCGGTCCGCACAAGATCCAGGGCATCGGCGCCGGCTTCGCGCCAAAAATCCTCGACACCTCGATCTATGATGAGATCGTCAGGGTCTCGAACGAGGATTCGGTCGCCAATGCCCGTCTCGTCGCCCGTCTTGAAGGCGTGCCGGTCGGCATCTCGTCGGGCGCGGCACTCCAGGCGGCGATCGTCGTCGGCTCGCGGCCGGAAAACAAGGGCAAGAACCTCGTCGTGGTGATCCCTTCCTTCGCCGAACGCTATCTCTCGACGATCCTGTTCGACGGGCTGGGGGCTTAGTCTGCTCTCCCCTCGAGGGGGGATTCGCCTCAGTTCCGCACGAGCTTCCCCCGTTCGGCCTGCAGGAAACGGCGCAAGGCCGGATCGCGCTCGAGGCCGACGGCCTGGTCGTACGCTTCGGCGGCCTCGGCCGATCTGCCGAGCCTGACCAACAGCTCGGCCCGAGCCGCCCAATAGGGCTGGTACTCGGCAAGCCGCTTGTCGCCGCCGACCCCGTCGAGCGCGGCTAGGCCCTCTACCGCCCCCTCGGCTCCGGCGATCGCCACCGCGCGGTTGATCGCCACCACCGGCGAACCGGCAATCGCCATCAGCGCATCGTAAAGCTGGCGGATCGCCGACCAGTCGGTGCGGCCGGTCCGCCGACGCGCCGTATGCGCCGACTGCACCGCGGCCTCCAATTGGTATCGGCCGATGATTCCTCTGGCCGCGGCGCGCCTGAGCAGCGTTTCCGCCTCGTCGATCAGCGTGTCGTCCCAGAGCGCGATGTCCTGTTCTGCAAGCGGCACGAAATCGCCTTCGGGGCTGCGCCGCGCCGCACGCCGGGCTTCGGCGAAAAGCATCAGCGCCAGAAGCCCGAGCGTTTCCGGTTCGTCCGGGATCAGCGACGCGACCAGCCGGCCGAGCCAGATGCCTTCCGTGGCCAGGTTGCGCCGTCGCGTCTCTGTGCCGGCCGGATCTGACCAGCCCTCGGCAAAGGTGGCGTAGATCGCTTCCAGCACGGCGCCGAGCCTTTCACCGAGCTCGGCCCGCTCCGGCACCCGGAAGGGGATGCCGGTCTCGCGGATGCGGTTCTTGGCGCGCACGAGGCGCTGGCCCATCGTCGCCGGCGAAACGAGGAAGGCCGAGGCGATGGTCGCCGCGTCGAAGCCCAGCACAGTCTGCAGGATCAGTGGGGCGCGCACGCCGGGTTCGATTGCCGGATGGGCGCAGGCAAACATCAGTCTGAGCCGCTCGTCGGGCAAATCCTCATTCGTCATGCGTGCCTCCGCCTCTTCGGCAATCAGCTGCAGGTGGTCCCGAGCCGCCTCGCCGGTCAGCCGCCGCCGCACGGCGTCGACGTCGCGCCGGCGCGCCACTGCGAGCAGCCAGGCTTCCGGCTTTTCGGGCACGCCGCTCTTCGGCCAGCGCTCCAGCGCCGCGGCGAACGCATCGGCCAGCGCATCCTCGGCGCCGGCGACGTCGCGCATGCGGGCCGCGAGATAGGCGACCAGCTTGCCATAGCTTTGTCGGGCGGCCGCCTCGGCCGCCGCCCGCGCCGTCTCCGGGCGATTGTCCGTCACGGGATCGTGTCTAGGACAGGTAGTCGGTCATTTCCCAGATCGGCCGCACCTCGACCGTGCCGGTGCTGGCTGCCGGGCAACGCGCGCCCCATTCCATCGCCGTGTCTATGTCGGTCGCCTCGATCATGTAGAAGCCGGCAAGTTGCTCCTTGGTATCCGCATAGGGGCCGTCGAGCACATTGGTCTTGCCGTTGGCCAGCCGTATCGAGGTGGCCGCCTGGGTCGGGCGCAGCCTTTCGCCGGCGAGGTACGCGCCGGATTTCTTCAGGGCTTCGGTATAGGCGCCATAGGCCGCCAGGGTCTGCTCGGTCTTGTCGCGGGGCGCATTCGCCATTGCGGCTTCGTCGTTGTAGATCAAAAGCATGTATCGCATGGTCTTCTCCGTTTTCTCGAAGGCCGCGTCGTCGCGGGCCAACCTATGTCGTGCGGCCACGGCCGATTTCGACAGGCGCTGAGAAAAATCTTTCGCCCCCTGTGCAGGAGAGCGCAAGCCGTCGGCCGTTGCCTCATCGGTTCAACCCTTCGTCTAGACCATGATCCCGAACCGAAGGTCAGCGAACGCAAAAAGTGGATTCCGGTTTTTGGAAAAGATCATGGTCAAACAGAAAGGTCTGCAATTGCGGGTTGGAATTTGGCGCCTCCTGTCTAAACTCCCAGCTTCGCGCCGAGGAGGCGGCGCGGCGCGACCGTTTCAGGAGGAGGAAACCATATGCTCGATTTCAGGACGAAATTTGTTGCCGCCGGCGTTTTGGCGTTGTCGCTCGGCCTCGGCGCCATGCCGGCCGGGGCACAGGAATTCATCAACGTGCTGACCGGCGGCACGTCGGGCGTCTATTATCCGCTCGGCGTCGCGCTGTCCGAGATCTACGGCAAGGGTATCGAAGGAGCCCGCACCCAGGTGCAGGCAACGAAGGCTTCGGTCGAGAACCTCAACCTGTTGCAGCAGGGCAAGGGCGAAATCGCCTTCGCGCTCGGCGATTCCGTCAAGCTCGCCGCCGAAGGCAATACCGAGGCCGGTTTCCCCGGCAAGCTCGACAAATTGCGCGGCATCGCCGCCATCTATCCCAACTATATCCAGATCGTCGCCAGCAAGGAGTCCGGCATCAAGACGCTGGCCGACCTCAAGGGCAAGAGCCTGTCGGTCGGCGCGCCTGCCTCCGGCACAGAGCTTAACGCCCGCGCCATCTTTGCCGCCGCCGGGCTGAAATACGAGGATCTCGGACGCGTCGAATATCTGCCCTTCGCCGAATCGGTGGAGCTGATCAAGAACCGCCAGCTCGACGCCACGCTGCAATCCGCGGGCCTCGGCGTCGCCTCGATCCGCGACCTCGCGACCTCCGTGCCGATCAACGTCGTCGCCGTGCCGGCCGAGGACGTCGCCAAGATCGGCTCGCCTTATCTGTCGGTGGTCATTCCCAAGGGGACCTATGAGGGTCAGACGGAGGATGTCGCGACCGCCGCGGTCGGCAATTTCCTCGTCACCCGGGTCGATGTTTCCGACGACACCGCCTATCAGATGACCAAGCTGATGTTCGAGCATCTCGACCAGCTCGCCGCCGCCCACGCCGCCGCCAAGGCGATCGATCCGGCCAAGGCGTTGAACGGCATGCCGGTGCCGCTGCATCCCGGCGCGGAGCGGTATTACAAGGAGAAGGGGCTGCTGAACTAAGGCGCTGGTTTTCCCTCCCCTCTGAGGGGAGGGTGGCCCGCAGGGCCGGGTGGGGTCCTCCTCGACGCGCTCCGGCTCTTTCAGTCAAGTCGAGGCAGTTAAAGTCGCGCACTGCCGCAAGGACCCCACCCGTCCATCCGCCTTCGGCGGCTGTCCACCCTCCCCTCAAGGGGGAGGGGAGCGCCCGTCAGGAGCCCGCCAATGACTGAAACGCCGACCGTTATTTCTCCAACTGCCGAAGAGCCTCTCGAAGGCCTGCCGCCGGGCTTCGGCGAAGGCATCGCCGGCAAGGCGGCCTTCCTGATTGCCGTCGCCTTTTCCGTCTTCCAGATCTACATCGCCGCCTATGGCAGCCTGCCAAGCCAGGTGGTGCGCGCCATGCATGTCGGCTTCCTGCTGCTGCTCGGCTTCGGCCTGATCGCCAATCTGCGCGCCACCGGCACGGCGGCGAAAGCCGCATTCTGGACGCTTGGCGTGCTTGGCTTCGCCACCGGCATCTACAACTGGGTCTTCTACGCCGACCTCATTCGCCGCTCCGGCTTCCTCACCACGCCGGACCTGATCGTCGGCGCGCTGCTGGTGGTGCTCGTCTTCGAAGCCGCTAGACGGCTGATGGGCCTGCCGCTCGCAATCATCGCCTTCATCTTCCTCGCCTATTGCTTCGTCGGCAATCACCTGCCGCCGCCCTTCATCCATCGCGGCTACGATTTCGCGCAGCTCGTCGACACCTTCGCCTATGGCACCGAAGGCATTTACGGCACGCCGGTCTATGTTTCGGCGGCCTACATCTTCATCTTCGTCGTCTTCGCCGCCTTCCTCGAACGCGCCGGCATGATCGCGCTGTTCAACGATTTCGCGCTCGGCCTGGTCGGCTCCTGGCGCGGCGGCCCGGCGCAGGTCTGCGTGCTGTCCTCGGCGCTGATGGGCACCATCTCCGGTTCGGGCGTCGCCAATGTCGTGGCGAGCGGCCAGTTCACCATCCCGCTGATGAAACGCTTCGGCTTCCGCTCGGCCTTTGCCGGCGCCGTCGAGGCGACCTCCTCGATGGGCGGCCAGATCATGCCGCCGGTGATGGGCGCGGTCGCCTTCATCATGGCCGAGACGCTGAACATCCCTTACGCCGAAGTGGTCAAGGCGGCGATCATTCCGGCGCTGCTCTATTTCGGCGCCTGTTTCTGGCAGGTGCATCTGGAGGCCGGCAAGGCCGGCCTGCACGGCATGGCCAAGGGCGACCTGCCCAATCCCTGGGATGCGGTGCGGCAGCACTGGCCGCTGGTGCTGCCGCTTGCCGTGCTGGTCTACCTGCTCTTCGCCGGCTACACGCCGATCTTCGCCGGCACCATGGGCCTGGCGCTGACCATCGTGCTGATCCTCGGCACGCCGCTGGCGGCCTTGATCGGGCCGTTCGCCTTCCGCGTCGTCTTCTGGCTGGCGCTTGGGCTTGCCGCCGCCTCCTTCATGCGGTTCGGCGTCAACATTCTCGGCCTCGTCATCGCGGCGCTCATCGTCGCCTGCGTCACCTTCAAGGGCGGCCGCGAGACGCTGCGCATCTGCGTCGATTCGCTTGCCGAAGGGGCGAAGAACGCGCTGCCGGTCGGCATCGCCTGCGCCATCGTCGGCATCGTCATCGGCACGCTGACGCTGACCGGCATCGCCTCAACCTTCATCAGCTGGATCATCTCGATCGGCGAGAACAATTTGTTCCTGTCGCTGGTGCTCACCATGCTCACCTGCCTTGTGCTCGGCATGGGCATCCCCACCATCCCTAACTACATCATCACCTCCTCGCTCGCCGGCCCGGCGTTGCTGTCGCTTGGCGTGCCACTCATCGTCAGCCACATGTTCGTCTTCTATTTCGGCATCATGGCCGACCTGACCCCGCCGGTGGCGCTTGCCGCCTTCGCCGCGGCGCCCATGGCCAGGGAAAGCGGTCTCAAGATCGGCATCCAGGCGACCAAGCTCGCCATCGCAGGCTTCGTCGTGCCGTTCATGGCTGTCTATACACCAGCCCTGATGCTGCAGGATGCCGGCCCGATCGCCGCCTCGTTCGGCTACCCGGTCGAGGTCGCCTACATCGTCGTCAAGGCCTGCATGGGCATCGTGCTCTGGGGCGCCGCCGCCGTCGGCTTCCTCGCCCGCCGCATGGCCTGGTGGGAGCGCCTCGTCGCCTTCGCAGCCGGCGTGCTCCTGGTCGCGGCGCTGCCGCTCACCGACGAAACCGGCTGGGCGCTGGCGCTTCTCTGGATCGGCTGGCACTGCTGGCGCGCGCGTCAGGCATCCGCAAGGGATGTTGCGTGAGTCTCTGCATCCTCGCAGCCGGCAAGACGGTGACGCTTGCCGTCGCCGCCTTCACGCTGTCCTGGACGCATTCGGTGGAACGGACGCGCTGGCAGGAAGACTGGAAAGTGACGCCTGCCGGGCTTCAGCTCGTCGAGGCGCGGGTCAAGGGCTCCGGCGCCGGCATGGAGCCGCCCGAGGGCTCGGTGCTGCGGAACGGCTGGTGGGTCTATGCGCCCGGGATCAGGCCTCAGCCGCGCGTGGTGTTGGCAGCCTCCGGCGCAACCGGGGAAGGCTGGACGCTTTGCACCGCCCAATCCTGCCGCGAACTCGGCAGGACGGCGGGCGAGCCGATCCTGCTCGAAGCTTGCGAGGGCTCCAGCCAGTCGCGATAGCGCAAGGCCAGCCGCCGACGACGGCGCCGGGCAGTTCCCAGGAAAAGCGCGTGACGGTTTGCCGCCCGCAATTGCGTAAAAGCAAAAGAAAGGGAGCGGTTCGCCGTTTCGGCGGACGGCGACATTCACTAGCCGATCAGCCGTTGCCGCAGTTCGGCGGACGGGATTTCGCAGCTGTCCTTCCTGCCGAACAGCGCGTAGCGGTTCTTGGCGACGCGGTCGTAGAGCCAGTCGCGCAACGGCCGCGGCAGGACGAGCAGCAGCCTTGCGGCGCGCCACGGCCAGCCGAGCGCGGCCATGACGGCGACGAAACTGTCGAGCTTCGTGAAGGCCGCGCCGTCGATGATGGCGAGATTGGTTTCGTAATTATTGGTTGCCAGGCCGTATTTGCGAAACAACGCCTCGCCGAACGGCGATTGCGCCGTGGCGAAGCGGAACCGATTGCCGCGGTCGAGCTTGACGATCAGTTGGACGAATCCCGAGCAGAACACGCAGACGCCGTCGAAGACGATCAGCGGCTGGGTCGCGCCGAAGAACTCGGATTGAGACGGACGATTCCGGTCGGGCAGCTCGGTCATGTCGGCCCCGGCTATCTGTGTCCCCTGTACACTAAACTAAGGGGACACTAAGCCAGCCGGCGGCGGCGTCAAAGTCGCGGCGTTGTCGCACGCCTGCCGTCGGCGACGGCGGGGCGCTCGTCACGGTAGGTCGTGGCGCGGTTGTCGGCGGCCGGCTTGCAGATCCGGCTGTTGTGGCGGCTGTCGAGCATGGCGATCAGTTCGTGCCGATGCCGAGCGAGGTGCCGCGCCGCGCGCAGGCCGGACCCGGACCGCGCATGTAGTAGCGCTCGGGCCGATAGGTCGGCGCGACGAATTCGCGGATGGCGGCGGCATAGCCGGCGATGTGGTTCCAGAAGTTCATTTTACGTGGTCCCTGTCCCGTTTTCGGATGTCCCTTCCGAATTGTCCGAGAGCATAGCGTCGAGGCGTGAATAGTCGGTGAACGTGATGTTAATTTCTGGTCCGAAACCCGTTGCTTCGTGGCTGGAATGCGGCTGATTCGCGGTCTTTCGGTGCCTTTTGTCGCGTTTCCGGCGCATGTGTCTTTTGCATCACATATGTTTCGTCTGGATGTCGCTTGGACGCGGTTCTGTTTCACGTTCGGCCGGCGCCCGGAAATTTCATTGCTCGTCCGGAAAAGGTCAGGAACCGGCCCGGAAGGGACACGTTGATTCCCTCAAAGCCCGCGCGGCGCCGAGGAAGGCGGCCGCGCCGCCGATTGAATTCCCCAACCCGGAACAAGCCCCGGAACAAGCAATGGAAGGCAAAGCCATGGGTTTCTTTTCGAAAGACATCAAGACGCTGGACGACCTCTTCATCCATATGCTGCGCGAAATCTATTATGCCGAGAAGCAGATCGAGCGGATGCTGCCGAAGATGATCGCCGAGGCGACCGATCCGCAGCTGAAGGCCAGCTTCGAAAAACACCTCGAGCAGACCAAGGGCCATGTCGATCGGGTCGAGCAGGTATTCGAGCTGCATGGCGTCAAGGCCAAGGCCATCAACTGCCCGGCCATCGACGGCATTCTCGAGGAGGCCGAGGAGGTGAGCGGCGATATCGACGACAAGGAGGTTCTCGACGCCGCGTTGATCGCGTGCGCGCAGGCGGTCGAGCATTACGAGATGACGCGCTACGGCACGCTGATCGCCTGGGCCAAGCAGCTCGGCCGCAGCGACTGCGCCAACGTGTTGGCCAAGAACCTCAAGGAAGAGCAGGCGACCGACCGCAAGCTCACCGAGATTGCGGAAAGCAGGATCAATCTGCTGGCGGCCTGATGGGCAATGCTGCAACGACAGGTCCCGGCTTGCCGGAACCCAGGCGAGCCCCTGTCCGTTGCCGTTGGAATCGCTTCGCGCGCAGGAGTTCGCCATGGCACCGCGCCCCGCCTGGAAGGGCTATCTGAAACTGTCGCTGGTCACTTGCGCCATCGAGCTGACCAACGTCGTCACCCATGCCGAGAAGGTTTCGTTCCGCATCCTCAATCGCAAGACCGGCAACACCGTCAGACGCATCTATGTCGACGCCGAAACTGGCAAGCCGCTGGAGGAAGGCGACGAGATCAAGGGCTACGAGGTGAGCGACGGCGACTTCGTCCATATCGAGGAAGACGAGATCGAGGCGGTTGAGATCGAGTCCTCGCACACGCTAAGCCTCGACGGCTTCGTCGAGAAATCCTCGATCGAGCAGATCTATCTCGACACGCCCTACTATGTCTCGCCGGCGGACGAAGTGTCGGAAGAGGCCTTCGCCGTCATCCGCGACGCTATGGCGGCGAAGAAGATGGCCGGCCTCGCGCGCATCGTGCTCTACAACCGGGAACGTCCGGTGGTGATCGAGCCGCTCGGCAAGGGCATGGTGCTGACGACGCTGCGCTACGACAATACGGTGCGCCAGCCCGACACGGTGTTCGACGACATCAAGGCAACCAAGACCGATGACGAGATGATCGATCTTGCACAGCACATCATCGACAGCAAGAAGACGAAGTTCGACCCCTCGAAGTTCGACGACCGCTATGAGGACGCGCTGCTCGAATTGATCCGCGCCAAGAAGGCCGGCAAGAAGGCGCCCAAGGCCAAGGCGCCGGCGAAGCCGTCCAATGTCGTCAACCTGTTCGACGCGCTGAAGAAGAGCCTGAACGCGGAAGGCAGTGGGAAAGCCGGCAAACCTTCATCGAAGGCGCCGTCGGCGCGGCCGAAGGCCAAGGCCTCCGCGTCCGGTCACAATCAGCATAAAAGGCGCAGATCCGCATAGGAGCAGGATGCCATGGCCGGCCTCGAGCAATATCATGCCAAGCGCGACTTCCGCAAAACCGCCGAGCCGGCCGGCAAGGTGCCGCGGCACAAGAAGAGCGAGGCCGGCGGCATCTACGTCATCCAGAAGCACGCCGCCACCCGCCTCCACTACGATTTCCGGCTCGAGCATGACGGTGTGCTGTGGAGCTGGGCGGTGACGCGCGGTCCGAGCCTCGATCCGCATGAGAAGCGGCTGGCCGTTCACGTCGAGGACCACCCGATCGACTATGCGTCCTTCGAGGGCACCATTCCGAAGGGCGAGTATGGCGGCGGCTCGGTCATCGTCTGGGATGACGGCAAATGGATTCCGGAAGGCGACCCGGCCGAAGGCATGAAGAAAGGCCACATCAATTTCGAACTCGAAGGCCATAAATTGCATGGCCGCTGGCACTTGGTCAGGCTGAAGCCCAGGCCCGGCGAAAAGCGCGACAACTGGCTGCTGATCAAGTCCGATGATGCCGCCGCCCGCCCTGGCGAGGACATCCTCAAGGACGAGCCGCAATCGGTGAGGTCGGGCCTCACGATAGAAGAAGTCGGCGAAGGCAAGGCGGCCAAGGGTGAGAAGCCGAATGTCTGGCACTCCAACAAACCGGCCGCCCGCAAGGCCAAGGCCGGCCATGCCAAACGGCTCGAATTCATCGAGCCGCAGCTTGCAACGCTGGAAAGGAACGCGCCCTCCGGCGACGACTGGCTGCACGAAGTAAAATTCGACGGCTATCGCATGCAGGCGCAGATCGCTGGCAGCGACGTCAGGCTGCTCACCAGAGCCGGCCTCGATTGGACCGGCAAATTCGACGGGCCGGTCACCGCCGCGCTCGCCGGTCTCAAATGCCGCGATGCCATCATCGACGGCGAGGTCGTCGTGCTGGCCGACAGCGGCGTGTCGTCCTTTCCGCTGCTGCAGGCGGATCTCTCCGCCCGCCGCACAGACCGCATCATCTACTACGTGTTCGATCTGATGTGGCTCGACGGCAAGGATCTGCGCCGCGAGCCGCTGGTCGAGCGCAAGCAGGCGCTGGCCGAACTGCTCGGCGACCAGCCGGAGAATTCGGCGCTGCGTTTCAGCGACCATTTTTCCGAACCCGGCAAGGTCATCCTGCAGCATGTCTGCCGCATGGGTCTCGAAGGCGTGGTGTCGAAGCGCGCCGACGCGCCCTACCGCAGCGGGCGTGGCCTCACCTGGATCAAGTCGAAATGCACGCTGCGCCAGGAATTCGTCATCGGCGGCTATCTGCCTTCGGACAAGACGGGACGCGGCCTGCGCTCGCTGCTCGTTGGCTACTATGAAGGCGGCAAGCTCAACTATGCCGGCCGCGTCGGCACCGGCTTTTCCGGCAAGGTGATGGCCGGTCTCAAGAAGAAGCTCGACGGCCTTGAGGCGAAGCAGTCGCCTTTCTCGGCAGCGGTGCCGAAGGGCAAGGGCCTGACCTGGGTCAAGCCCGAGCTCGTCGGCGAAGTGGAGTTCCGCAGCTGGACATCCGACCGTATAATCCGCCACGCCTCGTTCCAGGGATTGCGCGAGGACAAGCCGGCGGAGGAAGTCGTGCAGGAAAGGCCGAAACAAACCGACGGGAGGTCCGAAGCAAAATCGGGCGGCGACAAGGCCGCGCCGAAGGCCTCGGCCGGAACGGCGATGACCTCAATAAAACTCTCGCATCCCGACAAGCTGCTGTGGCCGGACGAAAAGGTCTCCAAGCAGGACCTGCTCGACCACTACGCGCTGGTCTGGCCGCGCATAGAGCAGTTCGTCGTCAACCGTCCGCTGAGCCTGGTGCGGGCGCCCGACGGCATCCACGGCCAGCGCTTCTTCCAGAAACACGCCTCGCCCGGCATGAGCGACAAGATCGCCAGGATGAAGGATCCGACCGACGGCGAGGAGATCCTGTTCATCAAGGATTTCGACGGGCTTGCGGCACTTGTTCAGTATGGCGTGGTAGAGGTCCATATCTGGGGCTCCACCATCGACGAGCTGGAAAAGCCGGACCAGATCATCTTCGACCTCGATCCAGACGAAGGCGTCGACGTCAGCCGCGTGCGCGAGGCGGCGCTCGACATCCATAAGCAGCTCGACGAGCTGTCGCTGCCGAACCTGGTCAAGACGTCCGGCGGCAAGGGCTATCACGTGCTGGTGCCGCTGAAGCCGTCGGCGGACTGGGACGAGGTCAAGGACTTCGCCCATGATTTCGCTCGCGCCCTGGAACAGGCCAAGCCGGACCGCTACACGGCTACCCTGTCGAAGAAGGCGCGCACGGGAAAAATCTTCGTCGACTATCTGCGCAACGGCAGGGGCTCGACCACGGTCGCGCCCTACTCCTCGCGCGCCAAGAAGGGCGCGACGGTGTCGATGCCGGTGACCTGGACGGAAATCGAGAAAGGTCTGGCGCCCAATGCCTTCCCGCTCGGCGACGAGACGACACTGAAGCAGCTGAAGAAGGCGGACCCGTGGGCGGATTTCTTCAAGCTGGGCAAGGTGCTGAAGCGGGAGTGAGTTCTGCACGCGAAAGGAAGCCGGCAGCGCCGCGTTCCTTCACACCCCCCTCTGGCCTGCCGGCCGGCCATCTCCCCCGCAAGGGGGGAGATCAGCAGTCCCGGCGCCCTGCCATTCTTCCAGCGTCGAAGATTGGCGAAGAGGGCTGAGCGCTCAACCCCCCCTTGCGGGGGAGATGCCCGGCAGGGCAGAGGGGGTACTGTCCCGCCGACGTTGCGAACCTATCGCCGGCAACCCACTACGCCAGAAACACCCTCTCGAATTCCTGCTTACCCTTCGGCGAGAACACCACGGCACGGCTGTCCTTGTCGCGCCGCGCCCATTTCTCGGCGATGACCTTGTCGAGGATGGCGGCGCCCAGCGCGCCGGCGAGGTGCGAGCGCCGCACGCTCCAGTCGAGGCAGGCGCGGCACACGGGGCGCCTGGCCCTGTTGTCGATCGTGATGCCGAGTGCGGCGAAATGCGAAATGGCTGACGGTGAGAGCCTGATCTCGTTCTCCTCGCGCAGCAGCACTTTTCTGTCGACGAGGCGGTCGAGCATCGCCACCGCCTGCTCGCCGGCGAGATGGTCGTAGCACACCCGCGCCACGCGCATCGCCGCGTCGCGCGGGCCGGGTCGCACCCGCTTCGGGCCGACGGCTTCGGCAACACCGATGATCGCCTCGATCATGCCCGCGACCTGCGGGCTGGCGAGGCCGTAATAGCGATGCCGGCCCTGGCTCGCGAGCGTCAGCAGCCCGCCCTCCATCAGCTTCGACAGATGCGAGGAGGCGGTGGGCAGCGACACGCCGGCTTCCAGCGCAAGTTCCGATGCGGTCAGCGCCGTTCCGCCCATCAGCGCGTTGAGCATGTTGGCGCGGGCCGGGTCGCCGACCAGGCTGGCGATGCGGGCGATGTCGGGTCCTTCACGCATAGTTCGATCCTTATCGAAGCATTCGTGCAAGAGAAGCACTATTCTCGGGCGAGCTCAAGGAGCGCGGCAAACGCTCCTGGCACAAGAATGCCTAGCACACCGAGGGAAGCGATGTTTCGACAGTGGTCGAACCGTCGCTGCCACAAAGCCAACCGACGAGGAGAGACCGAAATGACCATCACCTGCTTCATCCGCTACGAGATCGACCCGTTCGGCAAGGCTGCCTTCGAGCAATATGCGCGCGCCTGGGGCCAGGCCATCCCGCGCTGCGGCGCCGAGCTGATCGGCTATTTCGCGCCGCATGAGGGCTCGGCCACCACGGCTTATGCCGCCTACAACATCGAGAACCTCGCGGCCTACGAAGCCTATCGCGCCCGGCTTGCCGCGGACCCGGCCGGCAAGGCAAACTACGAGTTCGCGCGGCGCGAGAAATTCATCCTGAAGGAAGATCGCATCTTCCTTAAGCTGGTGTCCGGCCCGCATGGGCCCAGGAAGGTTTTCGATACCAGCGTAACGGTCAAGGAAGGGATAGAGGCATGATCGCTGTCATCTTCGAGGTTGAGCCGGGGGAAGGAAGGCGCGATGCCTATCTCGGCATCGCCGCCGAGCTTAAGCCCCTGCTCGAGAGCATCGACGGCTTCATCTCGGTCGAGCGCTTCCAGAGCCTCACCGATCCGAAACGCGTGCTGTCACTGTCCTTCTGGCGCGACGAGGAGGCGGTGAAGGCCTGGCGCAACACCGAGGAGCACCGCCAGGCGCAGAAGGCCGGCCGCGGCGGAATCTTTACCGGCTATCGTCTGCGCATCGCCCATGTCGTGCGCGACTATGGGCTGACCGAAAGAGCCGAGGCGCCGCAGGATAGCCGGATGGTGAACGGCTAGGCGTTGCCTATCAGTACCCCCGCGCCGAACACCAGCGCGCCGCCCAGCACCACCTGGAAGGCGGCGCGCCAGAATGGCGTCTGCATGTAGCGGTTCTGGATGAAGGCGATCGCCCAGAGCTCGAAGAACACCACGACCGCGGCGACGATCGTTGCCGTCCAGAAGTAGGGGATGAGATAGGGCAGCGCGTGGCCGAGCCCGCCAAGTGTCGTCATGACGCCGACGGTGAGGCCGCGCTTCACCGGCGAGCCGCGGCCTGAAAGCTTGCCGTCGTCGGAAGCCACCTCGGTGAAGCCCATCGAGATGCCGGCGCCGATCGAGGCGGCGAGGCCGACCAAGAAGGTCTGGAACGTTTGATGGGTAGCGAACGCCGCGGCGAAGATCGG
Source organism: Mesorhizobium silamurunense (assembly GCF_014843905.1). NCBI lineage: Bacteria > Pseudomonadati > Pseudomonadota > Alphaproteobacteria > Hyphomicrobiales > Phyllobacteriaceae > Mesorhizobium > Mesorhizobium silamurunense. The sequence goes on from NZ_LPVS01000092.1 coordinate 59,174, forward strand.
CGCCAGTGTCGACACCGAGCCGTCCATCAGCCCGGCCAGCCCCGGCTGGACATAGGTGAGGATGAACTGGCGCTGCTCTGCCGTCGCTTCCTCCACCTTCACCTCGCCCGGGACATGTTCCTGTTCGAGCTCGTGCGCGGAGTTCTCGTGGCCGAGCTCGGCCGCGGCCAGCTCGTCGAGCAGCTTTCGGGTCGACGCATCGGTCGTGCGCTTGGCCGCCTCGACATAGAAGCGATAGGCCTGCCGCTCCATTTCCTCGGCCTGGCGGCGCACATGCTCGATGCCGAGCGGCCGCACCAGCCAGTCCGGCTTGCGCTCGTAATAGCCTCTCACATGCTCGCGCCGGATCAGCGGGATGCGCTCGCCGAAGCGCTTGCGGTGGAGCTCGATGAGGGAATCGCGATGGCCATCCTCTTCCTCCGCCATCGCCTCGAACACCTTGGCCGATTGCGGAAAATCTTGTGCCAGCCCGTCGGCATAGGCGCGATAGATGCGCCCGTCGTCCTCTTCGGAAGAAATCGCCAGCGCCAGGATCTCCTGCTCCGACAGCGAATCGAAGGAGCGGCGGCCGAAGCCGAAAACACGGGAAAGCATGAGGAAATCACCCTAGTTTAGAATGGTTCTAAACTAGGGACTCGTGAGCCGAGGGTCAATCACGGACGTCGTGGGGCACACGGATTTCGTCGTTCCAGCGCCGCACTCTTCATTATTGCCGAATGTTCACCTATATGGGGCGCACCAGCCGAAATCGAAGGAAACATGGATGACGGAAAAAACGCCCCCGCACGTGTTCGACCCGAAACCCGTTCTCGATCTCATTGCCAGCATCGAGGCCGACCTGCAGCGCCTGAAGGGCCTGGTCGAGCAGCAGGCCGAAAAATTCGACCCGGCCAATCCGCACAACAAGACGCCGGACGGCAAGCTGACCGAGGAAGGCGTCGAGTGCTGCTACCGCATGTTCGACGAGGGCAAGTCGCGCTATACGGTCGCCCAGCAGATGAAGATCTCGTTTGCCGCCGCCACCCACCGCTTCGCCAGCTGGCGCAAGCTCGGCGGCAAGAAGCGGACAAAGGCGCTGCTGGGGTGAGGGCTGCCCCTCGCTTCGTCATCCTCGGGCTTGACCCGAGGATCATGCCGTGACGGCTGCCGTAGAGTGCCATGGGTCAGAACAGGTTCGGAACGTCCTCACGACGGGTGCCCCTTCTGATTTGGCTTCGCGTGTCACGGAGGTCACGGCATGGATCCCAGGGTCTTCGCCGCGTCGCTTCGCTCCTTGCTTCGCCCAGGGATGACGACGTTCAGGAGCGCTACCGCACTCCAAACATTGTCTCCATCACATTTTTTCGTTGGCGCGCCGGGATAATTTCCGTGCACCATGGGCGGTCCCGTTCTTCGCAAGGCCCTCGCCATGACTACCCTTCCCGGCATTTCCGACATCCAAGCCGCCGCCGCGCGGCTTTCCGGCCTTATCGTCGAGACGCCGCTCATCGAATCGCCCGAGCTCAACAAGCGCTATGGCGGCCGCATCATGTTCAAGCCCGAGACGCTGCAGCGCACCGGCTCCTTCAAGATCCGCGGCGCCTATAACAAATTGTCGTCGCTCACCGAACAGGAGCGCAGCCGCGGCGTCGTTGCCTTTTCCTCCGGCAACCATGCGCAAGGCGTTGCCGCTTCGGCCGCCATGTTCGGCGTCAGGGCGGTCATCGCCATGCCCGTCGACGCGCCGGCGCTCAAGGTCGGCAATGTCCGCAAGATGGGAGCCGAGGTGGTGCCGTTCGATCGCTTCAAGGACGACCGCATGACCGTCGTTCGCCCCTATATCGAGAAAGGCATGGTGCTGGTGCCGCCTTTCGACGATCCGGCCATCATCGCCGGTCAGGGCACGATCGGGTTGGAGCTGATGCGGCAGGCGAAGGCGCTTGGAGTATCGCTCGACGCGGTCGTCATCCCTTGCGGCGGCGGCGGCCTGTCGAGCGGCATTTCCGTTGCGGTCAAGGATGCCTCGCCACACACGCAGGTCTGGGCGGTCGAGCCGGAGCACTTCGACGACACGCGCCGCTCGCTCGCCAAGGGCGAGCGGGTTTCGAACGAGCCCGGCCATACCTCGATCTGCGATGCGCTCCTCACCGCCGAGCCCGGCGCCATCACCTTCGAGATCAACCGCAAGAATCTCGCCGGCGCCATCGCCGTCTCCGACAAGGCCGCAGCGCAAGCGATGCGCGATGCCATGGCCCATCTGAAGCTGGTGGTCGAGCCAGGCGGCTGCGTCGCGCTTGCGGCGCTGTCATCCGGCGAGATCGATCTCGCCGGCAAATGCGTGGCGGTGGTGCTTTCCGGCGGCAATGTCGATTTCGGCACGTATGCGGAAATCATGGCGGCTGCGTAGATTTTTGTGGGAGAGTGTGGTGGCCCGCAAGCTGTAATCGCCGCGATCCTTCACCCCCCTCTGTCCGGCAGGACAGAGGGGGGTGCTGTCCCTCCAGCGTCAAAACTTTTCCGCCACGCTTTGGTCAATCCAACGTCCGCCTGAAGCGCACCAGCGCCACGCCGGCAAACAGCGCCACGAACACCACCAGCCAGCCGATCTCGGTCGCCACCGCCGGCAGCTCCGCGCCCTTCAGCATGACGGCGCGGGTGATGCGCAGGAAGTGCGTCAGCGGGAAGATCTCGCCGAAGATCTGCGCCCAGCCCGGCATGCCGCGATAGGGGAACATGAAGCCCGACAGCATGATCGAGGGCAGGAAGAAGAAGAAGGTGAGCTGCAGCGCCTGCATCTGGGTGCGCGCGATCGTCGAGATCGTGTAGCCGAGCAGCACCAGCGCCAGCACGAACACCAGCACGGCGGACAGGAGCAGCGACAGCGACCCCATGAAGGGGATGGAAAACAGAAGCTTCGCCGCCGCCAGCACCACCACCACCTGCACCGCTCCGACCACCAGATATGGCAGCACCTTGCCCAGCATGATCTCGAGAGGGCTGGAAGGCATGGCCAAAAGGTTTTCCATCGTGCCGCGCTCGGTCTCGCGCGTCAGCGCGATCGAGGTCATCATCACCATCGTCATCTGCAGGATGACGCCGAGCAGGCCGGGAACGATGTTGTATTGCGAGATGCCTTCCGGGTTGTAGCGCCGGTGCACGACGACATCGAGCTGGCCGCGCGCCGCTTCCTTGGCCGCTTCCTGCGTGCCTTGGGCTCTGAGCAGCGCCTGGCTGGCGACGGTGCTCAATGTCGAGATGGCGCCGCTGGCCACCGCCGGGTCGGTGGCGTCGGCCTCGATCAGGATCTGCGGATTGTCGCCGCGCTCCACCCGCCGCCCGAAATCGGCGGGGATGGTGACGACGAAGGCGACATCGCCGCGCGACATCAGGAACTCGGCCTCGGCCGCGCTTTGCGCCACATGGTCGAAACGGTAGTAGCCGGTCGTCTGCAGCGCCGAGACCATCGCCCGCGTGTAAGGATCGCTGCTGGTCGCGACCAGCGCGGCCGGCAGGCTCTTCGGGTCGTTGTTGATGGCGTAGCCGAACAGCACCAGCTGTATCAGCGGCACGCCGAGCATCATGGCGAAGGTGATGCGGTCGCGCCGCATCTGGATGAACTCCTTGATGAGCAGCGCGCCGAGCCTGGCGATGGAGAAGACCGCGTTCATGCCATCTTTCATGCCATGTTGTCCTTCGAGCCGGACATGAACTGGATGAACACATGGTCCTTCGAGCCGGACATGAACTGGATGAACACATCCTCAAGGCTGGTCTCGCCCGGCGCTACCGTCACGCCCTTGTGCTCCTTCTCGACATCCGCAAGCGCCTTTTCGAGCGCCGCCTTGTCGGAGCCGACGACATGCAGCGTGGCGCCGAACGGCGCCACCTGGTCGATGCCGGGACGGCCCTGCAGCGCCTCGGCAACCTGGTCGAGCCGCGGCCCCTGCAACACGAAAGTGGTCAGCCCGGCATTCTTGACCACCTCGTCCACCGTGCCGGTGGCCAGCATCTTGCCGTAGGAGATGTAACTGATGCGGTGGCAGCGCTCGGCCTCGTCCATGTAATGGGTGGAGACGAGCACGGTGAGCCCGCCGCTCGCCAGCCTGTGGATCTCGTCCCAGAACTCTCGCCGCGCCTTCGGGTCGACGCCTGCCGTCGGCTCGTCGAGCAGAAGCAGCTTCGGCTCGTGCATGATGCAGGCCGCCAGCGCCAGCCGCTGCTTCCAGCCTCCCGAAAGTGTGCCGGCCAGCTGGTTGCGGCGTGTCGCCAGGCCGAGGTCATCGAGCGTGCGGGCCACATATTCCTCGACCGGCCTCAGCCGGTAGAGCCGCGCCACGAATTCGAGATTCTCGCCGATCGTCAGATCCTCGTAGAACGAGAACTTCTGCGTCATGTAGCCGACTTCGCGTTTGATCTTGAGCGCATCGGTCAGGATGTTGAAGCCCAGCACCGTGCCCTCACCCTCGTCCGGCGTCAAAAGCCCGCACATGATGCGGATGGTCGTCGTCTTGCCCGAGCCGTTCGGCCCGAGGAAGCCGACGATCTCGCCCTCGGCCACCGTCATCGTCACATGGTCGACGACGGTCTTGTCGCCGAAGCGCTTGACCAGTCCGTGGACGTCGATGACGTTCATTTCCCAAGATCCGCCAGGTCGACATCGACGATTTGGCCGGGCTGCAGCGGCCCGGCATCGCCCTCCGGCCGCGCCTCGACGAGAAAGACCAGCTTCTGCCGGTTCTCAAGCGAGTAGATCACCGGTGGGGTGAATTCCGGATCGGGCGACACGTAGCTGACGCGCGCCTTCAGATCCGGCCCGCAGCCGTCGCAACGGACGCTGAGCAGCGTGCCGACCTTGACCGAGGAGAAGGCGGTCTCCGGCACATAGACGCTGAGCTTCACCGCGCCGTCGGGCAGCATCGAGATCACCGGCGCGGTCGGTCCGGCGGTGTCGCCGGGGTTGCGGATGACATCGTTGATGCGCCCGGGCGAGGGTGCCGTCAGCACCCGCTTCGACAGTCGCCACACGGCCTGCCCCAATTCAGACTGCGCCTGCTTGACCTGGTTCTCGGCCGCCTTGATCGTCTCGGCCCGCGCCGGCAGGCCGCCGACAGCGAGATTGGCTTCGGCCTGGCCGACCTGCGCGTTTGCCGTCTCCAGCGAAGCCGAAGCCGTATCGTAGTCGGCCTGCGTGCCGGTGCCGCGCTTGTAGAGGTCGCTGGCGCGGTCATATTTGCGCTTGGCGTCGGCGGCCTGCGCCTTCGCCATGTCGACCTCGGCCTTCAGCACCGCGATCTCTTCCGGCCGCTTGCCCACCTTGAGGTCGGCAAGCTGCGCCTGCGCCTGGGCGAGCGCGGCTCCAGCCTGCGCTACGGCGATCTTGGCGTCGGCGTTCTCCAGCGTCACCACCGGCGCGCCCGGCTCGACGCGGTCGCCGCGCTTGACCGTGACCGTTTCGACCTGCGCGACCTCGATCGGCGCCAGCAGCACATATTCGCCTTCGACATAGCCGACGGCCAGCGGTGCGGCCGGCGCGCAGGCACCGAACAGCTGGGCCGCGAGCGGCAGCGAACAGAGAAAGCTCATGATTTGCCCTTCCTGCCGGCGGCTGCGTCGCGCGCCGCCAGCATTGCCCTGAGGTTGTCGGTCGCGACCGCCACCACCTTGGCGGCCTCCTTGTCGCCGATCTCGCGCCAGTCCATCCTGCGCATCACCGCCTCGCGTCCGATGCGGAAATAGATGACCTGGCCGATCATGGTGAACACGGTGAGCCGGGTGGCTTCGCTCTCGGCGGGCTCGCCGGTCGCCTGCTCCCAGATCTGGCAAAGCCGGCGATGCGTCGGCTCGAACACGCCTGCATAGATACGGTCGAGCGCCGCCGTCGGGTGCGACAGCTCGCGGAGTACGAATTGTACGATCTCGCCGGCCTGAGGGCTTGCAACGACAAAGCCGACCATCCGCTCCAGCGCGGCAAAAAGCTGTGCCCGCGCGGCTTCCGGGTTTGAAGGGGCGGTCTGCTGGGGTGCGCCGAGCGCCTGGCCGGCAACCCCCTGGATGGTCTCGACGATGAAGTCGGCGGCGGCGGCGCGCAGGCCTTCCTTGCCACCGAAATGATAGGCGATGGAGCCGATATTGGCCTTGGCCTCGGCCGCGATCTCGCGCGTCGAGGTGCCGTCGAAGCCTTGCCGGCCGAACAGCTTGAGCGCGGCATGGACAAGGGCTGCGCGCGTTTGATCGGCGGGAGAGGCTTCGCGTTGCGGCCTTTTGGTGTTCGTCTGCTTGCTCATGATATTCGTTTAATCAATCGATTGATTAAAGTCAAATTGAATCCCGACTCGGCTTGCCATCTCCGTCCGCGCGGGCTTTATTGCGCGGCCATGGGCAAGGAAGTCGAGCGCAAGTTCCTGGTCTCTGACCCCACCTGGCGCAGCCTGGTCGAGGCGGATATCCGCATTCGCCAGTTCTACGTTGGCGCACAGCCCGGCCGCACGGTGCGCGTGCGCATCAACGACGGGCGTTCCGCCGAGCTGACGCTGAAGTTCGGCGACAGGGCGCGCGAGCGCGACGAATTCGAATATCCCATCCCTCTCGCCGAGGCCGAGGAATTGATGGCGTTCGCCATTGGGCGTGTCATCGAGAAGACACGCCACCATGTTAGACACCGCGGCTATCTCTATGAAGTCGATGTGTTCGGCGGAGTGCTCTCGGGGCTCGTGGTCGCGGAGTTGGAGACGCCGGAGGACGTACCTGACGAAATGCTGCCCGACTGGCTCGGTCGCGAGGTCACCGGCGAGTCGAGGTTCTACAACGCGTCGCTGGCCCTCGGGGGGATTCCGGAGATCGCCGCATGAGCTTTCGTATCGATCCGCGCTTGCCGCTGACCGGCGAGGTCAGGCGCATATTGGCCGACGAGATCGGCAGGGCTCTCGGCCATCTCGAGACGGCGCGCGACAAACCGGAGCAGGGACTGCACAAATGCCGCAAGCGGCTGAAGAGCGTGCGGGCCTTGCTGCGCTTGGTTCGTTCCGGAGACGAACCGTTCTGCCAGACCGAAAACGAATGTTATAAGCAGGTGTCGGCGCTGCTTGCCGGCCCGCGCGAGGCGACCGCTCTCATCGAGACCGTCGATCGCCTGGCGGACGCCTTTCCGGAACAAAGCGCCGGCGGCGGCCTCGACGCCGTTCGTGACCGGCTGGTGCTGCGCCAGCATGAGCTCCACGCCGGCCCTGGTCTCGACGCCGCCATAAATGCCGCCGTCACCGCTTGCCAGGAAGGGCTGGAGCGCATCGACAGGCTGTCCCTGCCCGATCAGCCGGAGCAGGCGGCCGACATCCTGGCCGAAGGCGCCCGCGCCACCTTGCGGCGGGCGAAAAAGGCGCTGGACAAGGCCGGCTCGCGCGGCGAGGCCGACGACTTTCACGGTCTGCGCAAGGCGGCCAAGACGCACTCGATGCATCTGTCGCTGCTCGGCCGCCTGTGGCCGACGCCGATCAAGGCGCGCCGCAAGGCGGTCGACAAGCTCGGCGAGCTGCTGGGCGAGCTGCATGACGTCTTCGTCATGCGCGCGCTGCTCGCCGCCGACGGCGAGCCGCTCGGCCCGCCCGAAGACACCAAGCTTCTGCGCAAGCTCCTGAAGCGTTCGGAAAAAAGCCTCAGCAAGGCCTGCCTTGCCGATGCTACCGAACTGTTCGGCGACAGCCCCAAGCGCTCGGCCAAAAGGCTGGCGCGCAAGGCGCGTGACGATCTCGCCGTTCCCCACGAGGAAGCCAAGGCGGCCTGATCATGGTCTAAGTGGCCGGCCTGTGCTAATCGGCGTCTGGCATGACTGCGCCGGCCGACACCCTTCTGGATCGACTTGGCCGCTGGCTCGCCGGCCGGCTGCAGGATGAATCTTCGGGCTATGAGCCCTATACGCCGTCCGATGCCGACACGCTGCGCCGCACGCTGCAGCCTGGTGACGTCCTGCTCATCGAAGGCAACCAGAAGATCTCGGCGGTGATCAAGTATCTCACCCAGTCGACCTGGTCGCATGCGGCCTTCTATGTCGGCGATGCCTTGCCGCAGCCCGAGGACGGTTCGGAGCGGCCGCGCCTGATCGAGGTGACGCTCGGCGAAGGCTGCGTTGCCGTGCCGCTGTCGCGCTACCGCACCTACAATACCCGCATCTGCCGCGCGAGTGGGCTGACGCCCGAGGATCGCGACAAGGTCGTTGCCTTCATGATCGGCAAGCTCGGCCTCAGATACGATCTCAAGAACATTTTCGACATGCTGCGCTTTTTCCTGCCGGCGCCGCCGGTGCCGGTGCGCTGGCGCCGCCGCCTGCTGGCATTCGGCTCCGGCGATCCGACACGGGCCATCTGCTCGACGCTGATCGCCGAAGCTTATGGCCAGGTCCGCTATCCGATCCTGCCCGAGATCACCCGAGCGCCCGGCCGCGCCTCGGCGCAGTCGAGCTATATGCGCCGCGAGATCCTGCACATCCGCCATCACTCGCTCTACACGCCACGCGACTTCGATCTGTCGCCCTATTTCCGTATCGTCAAGCCGACGCTGGAATATGGCTTCGACTATCGGGCGGTCGCGTGGGAGGACACCGCGGCCGATTCGGAAGAAAAGGCCGCCGAGTAGCTCTGCCTGAGACGAGGGCCCGGTCGGCAGGTCACGCCGGCAGCGGTCGCTTCGAGGTCTCGGCGCGCGCGCCGGCATCTCGCGGGTGCGGCCCAATCGGCATGATCGCCGGAAACGGCGTCGCGCCGAAGGCAAAGGTCCATTTGTAGCCGATGAGCTGATCTTCCGGCGTGGTGTGCTGGTCATGGTGGGCAAGCAGCCTTGCCCGCTCGGCAAGGTCCTCCGCCTCCCGCCGCACCATCTCCGCCGTTTCCGGCCGCATGCGCCGCGAGAAGCTGACGAATGTCGCTTGGCCGTCCATATGGCCGATCGCCCAGCCGATGAAGTTCTTGTTGGTCGTCTCGAAATGCGGCTTCAGCGGGCCCTCGAAATCCCACTGGATCGGCGTCTCGACAAGGAGCCTTGCCGACAGGCCGCGCCCGAGCGCCACCAGGCCAAGCTCTTCCAGATCGCGCAGGTAGAGGAACATCGAGGCTTCGCTGAGGCCCTGCGAGCGCATGATGCCCTCGGGCGTGAATTTTTCGGAGAGCATGATGAAGACGAAGAGCAGCGCCGGCCGTGCGGCGAGCTTGCGCTCGATCTCCGGCGCGACGTGGTTGGCCGGTCCCGGCCCCCGGCTCATCGAGCCCAGCACATTCTCCAGTTCCACTTCCGCCGCGGCGCAGATCTCCATCAGCCGGTCGAGCTTGCAGTTGCGCTCATGGAAGATACGCTTCACCGTCGGCTCGGAAACGCCCATGCGCTCGGCCAGCGCCCGGTAGGTCAGGCCCTTGGCCTTCAGCGTCCGTTTCAGCGCCTCGAAGATCGGACCGTTCATGGAATGCACCTCGTTTGCGTGAATTCGTATCGATCTTCGATACTAGTCCCGAAGCGCCTTCCGGAAAAGTATCGAAAAACCTAGCTCTCCGCCGTCATCACAGGAGAGCACCATGAAAACCCTCATCGCCTCGACCTTTCTCGCCATCATCAGCATCGCGACGACTCCCGCCGCCCAGGCCGGCGAGATCTGGCGCGCATCCGGTTTCGAGCAGCCGGAATCGGCGCTTGTCGACGCCGCCAACAAGCGCATCGTCGTCTCCAACATCGTCGGCAATCCCGGCGATGCCGACGGCAACGGTTATCTGTCGCTGCTGTCACTGGACGGCAAGGTCATCACCCGCCACTGGGTAGACGGCATGGATGCGCCCAAGGGCATGGCGATCGCCAGCGGCAGGCTCTACGCCGCCGACATCACCAAGATCCGCGTCGTCGATCTCGCCAGCGGCAAGCTGGTCTCGACCATCGACGTGCCCGGCGCCGTCTTTCTCAATGACATGACTTCCGATGCCTCGGGCAAGGTCTATGTCAGCGACATGCTGGCCGACACGATCTACCGCATCGACGGCGACAAGCCGGAGCTGTTCGTCAAGGATGCGCTGCTCGCCTCGCCCAACGGCGTCTTCGCCGATGGCGACCGGCTGATCGTCGCGTCCTGGGGCAAGGGCATCAAGCCCGATTTCAGCACGGCGGAGCCCGGCAGCCTGCTCGCGGTCGATTTGGCCAGTAAGAAGGTCACGCCGCTGCCCGGCGCTCAAGAATTCGCCGACCTCGACGGCGTCGTCGCTATTGGCGACGATATCTACGCCACCGCCTACATGACTGGCACGCTCTACCGCTACCGTGCCGGCGGCAAGCCCGAGGTTGTCGCTTCCTTCAAGCCGGGCAGCGCCGACATCGGCACCGATGGCAGCTCGATCATCTATGTCCCGCTGATGAACGAAGGCGCGGTCGCGGCGCTGAAGATCGACTGAGAGCCGTCGGGGGAACGACGTCAATCGGGATTGGACCGCTATATCGACGGGGCTGCCATCTGGTTCCGCCGCTCGCTGCCGGGTAGCAGTCCGCCGCATGAGCGAAGCCGCGAAGACATCCAGCCTGACCTGCGCCGTTTCCCCGACGATCCCGGTGTTCATATGCGCGCTGGCGATCTTTCTGCTGTCCGGGATGGACGCGGCGATGAAGTCCCTGGTCATCGCCGTAGGCGTGTACAACACGGTGCTGTGGCGCAGCATGGTCGCGACCTTGATCGCGGGCACGGCTTGGTCGACCGGGCCGCGCTCGAAACCGGCCCTTCCGGTGCTGGGGCTGCATGCGCTGCGCGCTGCGGTTGTCGGCATCGTCCTGGTGTCGTTCTTCTGGGGTCTCGCCAGGTTGCCGCTCGCCGAGGCGATCGGGCTCAGCTTTGTCGCGCCTCTGTTTGCGCTGTTCCTCGCCGCGCTGTTGTTGGGCGAACGTATAAGGCGGCAGGTCGTGTGGGCGTCGCTGGCCGGCATCGCGGGCGTCGCGATCATATTGGCCGGCCAGTTTGGGGCGGCAAGCCATTCGCAAGATGCCCTGCTTGGCACGGCTGCGGTGCTCGTATCGACGGTGTTCTATGCCTATAATCTGATCCTCTCCCGGCAACAGGCACTGTTGGCCAAGCCAATCGAGATCATGCTGTTCCAGAACCTCTGCGTCGCAATCATCCTTGGTCTCGCCGCGCCGTGGCTTGCCGTTGCGCTGCCGAACGACCTCTGGCTTCCCCTGGTCGGGGTGGCGGTGCTTTCGCTCGCCGGTCAATTCCTGATGAGTTGGTCCTACGCCCGCGCCGAGGCGCAATATCTCATCCCGACGGAATACTCGGCCTTTATCTGGGCAATCGCGCTTGGTTGGTTCTTCTTCGGCGAGGAGGTGGCCTGGACAACGCTGACAGGGGCATGCCTGATCGTCTGTGGCTGCCTGATCGCCGCGCGCGCAAACCCGAAGCTTGCCGAGCCGATCGAAGCGGCAGTTTGAGGACGCTGCGACGGTTTGATGTCGGTTGCGGCTCAGCGCTGCTGGGTCTGCGCCGCGGGGGACTTCAGCCGCACGCCCCTGCCGCCGCGCTCGCTGGCCTGGTTCTCGCCGATCAGCTCCACCCCGATCTCGTCGAGTGCCTGGATGACCTTCATCAGCGAGTCGACAACGCCCCGGACGACGCCTTCGCTCGCTTCCATGCGTTGTATGGTCGGAAGCGAAACCCCGGCGCGCTCGGCGAGCGTTCTCTGGTCGATGCCGGCCAATGCCCTCCCAGCGCGCATCTGTGCGGCAGTCATCATCGGCCGGAATCCATGTCTGGACGTGCAGTATCGATGTATAATATAAATATTACAATGTCTCAAGCATCATCGAGAGTTTAGAAATAGGCGCGGGATCAATCGCTGTCAGCCACCACCTTGCGCCGCTGCAGCAGGCGCGCCGCGAGCCAGCATAACGTGGCCCAGGCGAAGCCGGCGCACCAGCCAGCAAGCACGTCCGACGGCCAATGCACGCCGAGATAGACGCGGCTGGTTCCGACCAGCACCGTGGTGAGCACGGCGAGGCCGAGCACGAAGATCTTCGTCCTGCGGTTCGGCAGGAAGCGCGCGGCGAGTGAGCCCAGCGTGAGATAGGTCACCGCCGACAGCATCGCGTGGCCGCTCGGAAAGGACAGTGACGTCTCGTTGACGAGATGCGAGACAAGATCGGGGCGGGGCCGGTCGACCTCGTGCTTGAGCAGGCTGGACACCACCTGCCCGCCCGCCACCGAAACGAACACGAACAGTGCCGTCGCCGGTCGGCGCATCAGCAGAAAATAGACGATCGCCGCAGTCGTGATCAGCACCACCACGGTGGAGCTGCCCAAGCTGGTGATGTCGCGCATCGCGCCTTGAAGCCAGGGTGGACCGATCGGGCTGTCCGGCTGTCCGGCATGGCGGAAGGCGAGCAGGATTTCCGTGTCGAAGGCGTGCGGGGTCGTGGCGCGCGCCACCTCCATGAGTTCCAGCAGGCCCCATAGCCCGCAGGCGATCGCCAGCCCGGCCAGAAGCACCGGGAATTCTATTCTGTTGAGCAGCGCCTTGGCGGTCGATTTCATTCGATGCCCACTTTGTTCGATGCCCACTTTGTTCGATGCCCACTTTGTTCGATGCCCTTCGGTCCAGCTACAGCCGCTGCATATAGGGCCCGAGCGTGATCAGCGCGACGGCGGCGATCGCCAGCACGACGCCGGTCGCCTGCAATGCATTCAATCGCTCGCCGAAGAAGACCAGTGCAACGACATTCACCGACACCAGTTGGATCACCGCCGACAGGCTGAACGACACCGACATGCCGAATTCGCGGATCAGCCGGAGCATGATCAGATTGCCGGCGGAATAGAGCGCGAGCGTCAAAAGGATCTTGGCCAGGCTCGGCGCCAGTCCCCATTGTTTGGCCGCCATCGCCGCCAGCAGGAAGATCACCGTCGAAACGCCAAGCTGCGCCAATCCCCAGAAACTCACGTTTTCATCCCTCCTGAAGCGGCCGTCGCCGCGCCCGTCGCCGTTCTTGTTTCCGAAGCGCGCGAAGCCGTCAAGCTGATCGCGTCGGGCGAGGCACGCTGCGACGGGATCGAAGCCGGATGTCGCAAAATACGCCTCGCAGCCATGGTTGGCGCCTTTGCGTCGAGGCCGCTCTTGGATCCGCTCGCCGGGTTGTTGTGCCCGTAATTGGCACCGGTGCATGCGCGGCCGGAGGCGAACAATCGTCAGTCGGCAAATCGACCTTGTTTAATCATGCCGATGTCACGAAAATGTGATCGGCCGCCTATAGGGATCGACAGGTCACACGTTCCAGCCACCTCAAGAGCCAGAGGACAGCTTATGACCCAATCCCCCGAGACCCGCTTCCGCACCAGCCTGCTCGAGGAAAATGACGGCCCGCCCGTCAATCCCACCGACAACCGCACCATGGGCGAGATCATCGCCGCGCGCTTCTCTCGCCGCGGTTTCCTGAAGGGTTCGCTGGCCGTCTCGGCCATTGCCGCCACCGTCAGCCCGCTTGCGCTCGTCGCGGCAGACGACGCGCGCGCCACCGAAGGCTCCGCCTTCAAATTCGACGAGCTCGAGGCTGGCATCGACGACAAGCACCATGTCGCGCCGGGCTACGACGCCGACGTGCTCTTGCGCTGGGGCGACCCGCTGTTTGCCGATTCGCCGGGGTTCGATCCGACCAGGCAGTCGGCCGAGGCTCAGGCCAGGCAGTTCGGCTACAACAACGACTATGTCGGCTATATCCCGATCGACGGCTCGGCCGAGCATGGTCTGCTGGTCGTCAACCACGAATACACCAACCCGCATCTGATGTTCCCGGGCATCGTCAAGACCGTCGACAAGGACGGCAAGAAGGCCGCCGAGGTGGCGCCGCTCAGCAGGGAGCAGGTCGATGTCGAGATGGCGGCGCATGGCGGCACCATCGTCGAGATCCGCAAGGAAGGCGGCAAATGGCAGGTGGTGCGCGACGGCAAGCTCAACCGCCGCATCATGTCCACCACCGAAATGGCGCTTTCCGGTCCGGTCGCCGGCCATGATCGCGTCAAGACCAATGCCGATCCGTCCGGCACCAAGGTCATCGGCACCGTCAACAATTGCGCCGGCGGCGTCACCCCCTGGGGCACCTATGTGATGGCCGAGGAGAACATCCATGGCTATTTCTCGGGCGAATTGCCGGAAGGCCACAAGGAAGCCGGCAACTACAAGCGCCTCGGCATTCCGGAAGGCGCCTATGAATGGGGTGCCCATTACGACCGCTTCAACCTTGCCAAGGAGCCGAACGAGCCCAACCGCTTCGGCTGGATCGTCGAGGTCGACGTCAACGATCCGAATTCGGTGCCGAGGAAGCGCACCGCCATGGGCCGCTTCAAGCATGAGGGCGCCGAATCGATCGTCGCCGAGGACGGCCGTGTCGTCTTCTATCTCGGCGACGACGAACGCTTCGACTATGTCTACAAATTCGTCACCGCTGGGAAGTTTAATCCCAATGACCTCGCGGCCAACATGGACCTGCTCGACGACGGCACGCTGCATGTGGCGAAGTTCGCCGAGGACGGCTCGGTCGAATGGATGCCGATCGTGTTCGGCCAAGGCCCGCTGACGGCGGAGAACGGGTTCGCCAGCCAGGCCGACGTGCTGATCGAGACCCGCCGCGCCGCCGACCTGCTCGGCGCCACCAAGATGGATCGCCCGGAAGACATCCAGCCCAATGCCGGCAACGGCAAGGTCTATGTCATGCTGACCAACAATTCGAAGCGCAAGGCCGACCAGGTCGACGCGGCAAACCCGCGCGCGGAAAACGCCTTCGGCCACATCATCGAGATCGTCGAGGACGGCGGCGACTTCGCCGCCACCAAGGGCAAGTGGGAAGTGCTGTTGAAATGCGGCGACCCCTCGGTGGCCGATGTCGGCGCCACCTTCTCGACAGCGACCACCGCCAATGGCTGGTTCGGCATGCCTGACAATTGCGCCGTCGATTCCGCCGGTCGCCTCTGGGTCGCCACCGACGGCCAGGGGCCGAAGGCCACCGGCCGCACCGACGGCCTCTGGGCGGTCGACACCGAGGGTGCTGCGCGGGCGACCTCAAAACTGTTCTTCCGCGTGCCGATCGGCGCCGAAATGTGCGGCCCGCTGTTTTCGCCGGACGACCAGACCGCTTTCGTCGCCGTCCAGCATCCGGCCGACGGCGGCGACGACTGGGAAGGTTTTGGACGCCCGTCCTACTACGAGGACCCGTCGACCCGCTGGCCGGACTTCAAGCCGGACATGCCGGTGCGGCCGGCCGTCGTCGCGATCACCAAGCAGGGCGGCGGCAAGATCGCGGTTTGATAGGCCGGGTCTCTGCAGACCAGAAGGAAGGGTTCCGGTGATCCGGGATCCTTCCTCTCATGTCGACAATCACCCCGCACGTCGAATCACGGCCATGTTCAGGGTGCTTCTCAACCGGAAGCCGATGGACTCGTAGAGCGTTATGGCGGCAGCGTTGCTGTCATAGGCGTGGAGATAGGGAATCTCTCCGCGCGCCATGATCCGGTTTGCCACGAAGAGCGACAGCAGCCTGGCAAGGCCGCCGCCGCGGAAGTCCGGATGCGAGCAGACGCCGCTGAGTTCTGAGTAGCCGGGCTGCTTCATGCGCTCGCCGGCCATCGCCGAGAGCCTGCCGTCGATCTTCACGCCCCAGAACTCGCCGAGGCTTAAGGCTTCCAGTGTGAACGGGCCTGGCTTGGTGAGCGATGCCAGGGCGAGCATCTCGGCCGCATCGTGCCGTGTCAGTCGCTGCACACGCTCATCGGACACCGTCTGCACCGGTTGCTCGGCGACCATCTGCACCAGGGACGCTGTCGAAACCGCGGAAAGCTCCACAGGCAGGACGATCCTGTCCGTCTGAACCAGGATCGAGCTTTCAAGCGATGGGAGAAGCTTGCCCAGCGCGCGCAGGCTTTCCGCATCGTCCGCCGCGGTGGCGGCGAAAGGAACGATCGACGGCCGGTACCGCCGGGCAAGATTGTCGCCTTCCGCGAAGGCCTGATGGCGCGTTGCAAGCGCGCTCCAGATGGGACGGTCGAGAACGTGTTTCATGGCGCGACGGCCTTGGGCGCGACGGCCTTGGCTTTTTCCGCGCGCCGGTGGAGCGGGGTCGCGGCCAGCCGATCCTCGATGGCTGCGAGCTGGCCGAGAAGAGGCCCGGAGAGGTCCGCGCACAATTGCGCGACCGCGTCCTCGATGCGCGGCCAGACGTCGCGCTTGGCGGTGTCGACCAGCCGCTGGCCGTTCGCCGAGAGGGAGACGATCCTGCGTCGCTGGTCGTCGTTCGATTGCATGACCTCGACCAGGCCGAGGTCGGTGAGGAGCGACACGGCCCGCGTCACGCCCGGCTGCGCGACGCCGAGGGACTGCGCCAGCTCGCCGACCGGCAGCGGCCCCAGCCTGTCGAGCGCGGCGAGCAGGGGATACTGGCTCGACTGGATCCGCACATCCAGACGATCGAGCACGCGCTGCGTGTCGGCCTGCAACTGCTCGCCAATGCGCTTCAGCCTGCTGCCGAGGCAGACAAAGCCGAGGGACCGCAGAATGTCTTCCATCGTCGACCTGCCGGAGCGAAAAACGATAACTTGATATATAACATTGCATGGACTTTGGCAATATGACTTGGCGATGCAAGCCGGTCAGTGCCGGCTTCGGCCGGCAGACATTCCCTCTTCATTCGCGGTCGATAGCATCCTATATGGCGCTGGCGCGACATGACCGATAATCGGTCGCGCCAAGGCGACTGATTCGAGGCCCGCGGGCTGCGGGTCTCTGTTCATCGGCACGCGGAAGCTCATGCCCTCCCTGCGTATCTATATCGACAGGTTTCTTGAAGGCGCGGCGCCCAAGGTGCCGCGCCGCGAGCTGACGCATCTCGAGCGCCTGGCGCTGGTTCGGCGGCATGGCGACTTCTCGCTCGCCTATTCCACCGCCGTGCAGCAGAAGCTGTCCTATTTCAGCGACGGCGACGGCTACATCGCCTTCGGCACCAAGATGAAGCACCATTTCGCCCTCGGCGATCCGGTGGTCGATCCGGCGGACAGGCCCGGCTATATCAAGCGCTTCGTCGAGGCTGCCGGCGGCCCCTGGTTCGTCCAGATCGGCGCCGCCACGGCAAAGGTGCTGGCCGGGCTCGGCTATCAGGTCAACCGGCTGGGTGTCGACACCAGCCTGCAATTGCCGGCGCATGATTTCTCGGGCAAGCGCAACGAAACCGTGCGCTATTCCGAGCGCTGGCTGGCGAAGAAGGGCTTCACCTTCGCCGAGGACAGGGCCAACATGCTCCTCGCCGAGGTTTCGCGGCTGTCCGAGAATTGGCGCGGCGAGCGCATCGTCAAGCGCTGGGAGATGGGCTTCCTCAACCGTCCCTTCGCCGACCATCTCGGCGCCGACATGCGCCGCTTCGTCCTGCATGGTCCCGAAGGCGAGCTCGTCGCCATCCTCGATTTCGATCCGCTGTTCAGCGGCGGCAAGGTCATCGGCTACACCACCGCCTTCAAGCGCAAGCAGGTCGACGCCACCCCGCATGCCGAGATCGGCCTGACCAAGTACGCCGTCGACCGCTTTCGCGAGGAAGGCATTTCGGTCGTCACGCTCGGCCTGTCGCCGCTGCTCGATGTGGAACCGAGCGGCTTTGCCGAATCGAATTTCTGGCGCGGCGCCTTCCAGCGCGCCTACCAGTCGCCCTGGGTCAACCGCTCGCGCTTCAACCTGCAGGGCCAGGCCGCCTTCAAGCGCCGCTTCCACGGGCTGGAGGAACCGACCTACATCGCCTTCCGAAGAGGGACGCTGATGGAGATGCTGGGGCTGCTGCGGCTGATCAAGGCGATTTGAAATAGGCCCTATTTCCTCTCCCACGCTCCGCGGGGCGAGGAACCGCCCCTTCGTCGGCCCGTCAGTTCCTGAGCCGATACCCCGTCCGGAAGATCCACGCCACGATCGCGATGCAGACGGCCAGGAACACCAGCGTCATGCCGAGGCTGACGCCGACCGAGACATCCGCCTTGCCGTAAAAGCTCCAGCGGAACCCGCTGATCAGGTAGACGACCGGGTTGAACAGCGTGACCGTCTTCCAGATGCCGGGCAGCATGTGGATGGAATAGAAGCTGCCGCCGAGGAAGGTGAGCGGCGTGACGATCAACAGCGGCACCAGCTGCAGCTGCTCGAAAGTCTTTGCCCAGATGCCGATGATGAAGCCGAACAGGCTGAAGGTCACCGCCGTCAGCACCAGGAAGGCGACCATCCAGAACGGATGCTCTATCCTCAGCGGCACGAACAGCGCCGCGGTGCCTAAGATGATCAGTCCGAGCAGGATCGACTTGGTCGCCGCGCCCCCGACATAGGCGATGATGATCTCGAGATAGGAGACCGGCGCCGACAAAAGCTCGTAGATCGAGCCGACGAATTTCGGGAAGTAGATGGCGAAGGACGCGTTCGAGATCGACTGCGTCAGAAGCGAAAGCATCGTCAGCCCCGGCACGATGAAGGCGCCGTAGCTGATGCCGTCGATCTCAGTGATGCGCGAGCCGATGGCCGAGCCGAAGACGACGAAATAGAGCGATGTCGAGATGACCGGCGAGATGATGCTCTGCAGCACCGTGCGAAACGCGCGCGCCATCTCCATCCGGTAGATCGCCCACACTGCACGAAGATTCATGGCCGCGCGCAGGTTCATGGCTCTTGCCTCAGGAGATTGACGAAGATCTCTTCGAGCGTGCTGTTCTTGGTGTCGAGATCGCGGAACTGGATGCCTGCGGCCTCGAGGTCGCGGATCAGCGAGGCGACACCCGGCCGGTCGCTCTGGTTGTCATAGGTGTAGGTGAGCTGCCCGCCGTCGCTCGACAGCTCCAGCGCATAGCGCGACAGGCCGTCCGGCATGGCGGTGAGGGGCGCGCGGAGCTCCAGCGTCATCTGCTTGCGGCCGAGCTTGCGCATCAATTCGGCCTTGCCTTCGACCAGGATGATCTCGCCACGGTTGATGACGCCGACCCGGTCGGCCATCGCCTCGGCCTCCTCGATGTAATGCGTGGTCAGGATGATGGTGACGCCGTCCTCGCGCAGGCGCCGCACCATCGCCCACATGTCCTGCCGCAATTCGACGTCGACGCCGGCCGTCGGCTCGTCGAGGAACAGAACGCGCGGCTCATGCGACAGCGCCTTGGCGATCATCAGCCGGCGCTTCATGCCGCCCGAAAGCGTGATCGCCTTGGCGTCCTTCTTGTCCCATAGCGAGAGGTCGCGCAGCACCTTCTCGACGAAATCCTTGTTGGGAGCCTTGCCGAACAGGCCGCGGCTGTAGTTCACCGTCGCCCAGACCGTCTCGAAGGCGTCGATGGTGAGCTCCTGCGGCACCAGCCCGATCAGGCTGCGCGCCGCGCGGTAGTCCTTGCTGATGTCGTGTCCGTCCACGGTGACGCTGCCCGACGAGCGGTTGACGATGCCGCACACGATCGAGATCAGCGTCGTCTTGCCGGCGCCGTTCGGCCCGAGCAGCGCGAAGATCTCGCCGCGCTCGATGTCGAGATTGATTTCCTTCAACGCCTTGAAGCCGGTGGCATAGGTTTTCGTGACACCGGAAATCGAGATGATGGATGACATGCTGAAAAACGGCCGGCTGGAAAAACGTGACCTGATATAGGTCGGATGTCGTTTTATTCAAATCGGCAATCGACGGTCCTCCTGACAGTTCTGGACAGTCGCCTTCGCCGGCTGGCGGCACAACGGTGTCGCGAACGCGTCCGCGGCGTCGAGAAGCTGTCACGCGGGAGGTTTACCCAGTCCGGGAACGGCTCCGGTCTGGCGCTGCGACAACCCGCCTCGCGTGACGCCGCGCCGCTTTGACCGATGCTCCTATGAGGCCTATCCTCGAAGAATAACAGCAGCCGGAGTCGCCCATGGACCCGCTCATTCTGTCGCGTATCCAGTTCGGCGCGAATATTTCGTTCCATATCCTGTTTCCGGCGATCACCATTGCACTTGGCTGGGTGCTGCTGTTCTTCAAGCTCCGCTACAACGCCACGGGCGACTCCGCCTGGATGCGCGCTTATTTCACCTGGGTGAAGGTTTTCGCGCTGTCTTTCGCCATGGGCGTGGTTACCGGCGTCACCATGAGCTTCCAGTTCGGCACCAACTGGCCGGGCTACATGCAGAAGGTCGGCAACATCGCCGGCCCGCTGCTTGCCTATGAGATCCTCACCGCCTTCTTCCTGGAGGCGGCCTTCCTCGGCATCATGCTGTTCGGCTTCCGCCGCGTCTCCAACCGCATCCACACGCTGGCGACGGTCCTGGTGGCCGGCGGCACCACGGTTTCCGCCTTCTGGATCATTGCGCTGAACTCCTGGATGCAGACGCCGGCCGGCTTCGAAATGCGCGATGGGGTGGCGCATGCCGTGAACTGGTGGGCGGTGATCTTCAATCCTTCGATGCCCTATCGCCTCGTCCACATGCTGCTGGCCTCGGGGCTCACCGTCTCCTTCCTGATCGCCGGCCTGTCGGCGCTGCGCTACCTGGTTGGCGACCGCTCGGAATCGATGTGGAAGGCGCTGCGCACCGGCGTCTTTACCGCCGCCATCCTGATCCCGATCCAGATCTTCGCCGGCGACCAGCACGGGCTGAACACGCTTGCGCACCAGCCGCAGAAGATCGCCGCAATGGAAGCCAACTGGAACACCGGCCCCAACGTGCCGCTGGTCCTGTTCGCGCTGCCGGACGAGGCGGCGAAGGAGAACCGGTTCGAGATCACCATTCCGGACGGCGCCAGCCTCGTGCTGCGCCACAGCGCCAGCGGCGTCGTGCCGGGCTTGAACGACTATCCCGGCAACCATCCGCCGGTCTTCCCGGTGTTCTGGGGCTTCCGCGTCATGGTCGGCACCGGCATCTTGATGCTCATCGTCTCCTGGTCGGCCGCCTATTTCCTCAAGCGGCGCCACAGCCTGCCGAAGCCGCTTGCCCTGCTTATGGTTCCCATGACCATCTCCGGTTGGGTGGCGACGCTCGCCGGGTGGTACACGACCGAGACCGGCCGCCAGCCTTGGCTGGTCACCGGCGTGCTGAAGACGGCGGAGGCGGTCGGCCCGGTCGCCGGCAGCCATGTGGCGCTGACTTTGGCCGTCTATCTCATCCTCTATGTGCTGCTCTTGATCGCCTATCTCGGCGTGCTGGTGCATCTGGCGCTGAAGGCGGCCAAGGATGGCGACGCCTCGCCGCTGCCGGGCGCCATGAACGCCGCCCTTTCACAGCAGGCCGCGGGAGAGTGAAACGATGACCTTCGACTGGCCGACCGCGCTTCCGCTGATCTTCGCCGGCCTGATGGGCCTCGCCATTCTGATCTATGTCATCCTCGACGGTTTCGATCTCGGCATCGGCATCCTGTTCGCCGCCGCCGAAGACTCAGAGCAGGACACGATGATCGCCGCGATTGGTCCCTTCTGGGACGCCAATGAGACCTGGCTGGTGCTGGCGGTCGGGCTTTTGCTGGTCGCCTTCCCGATGGCGCACGGCACCATCCTGACCGCGCTCTATATCCCGGTTTTCCTGCTGCTGGTCGGGTTGATCCTGCGCGGCGTCGCCTTCGATTTCCGCGCCAAGGTGCCGGCCGGCAAGAAGCAGCGCTGGAACCGCATCTTCTTC
Organism: Mesorhizobium silamurunense; assembly: GCF_014843905.1. NCBI lineage: Bacteria > Pseudomonadati > Pseudomonadota > Alphaproteobacteria > Hyphomicrobiales > Phyllobacteriaceae > Mesorhizobium > Mesorhizobium silamurunense. Next base: position 80,782 of record NZ_LPVS01000092.1, read on the forward strand.
ATCGGCTCGGCAACCGCCTCGCTGGCGCAGGGCTATATGCTGGGCGTCTATGTGCTCGGCCTCGATGTCGGCTTTGGCGGCATGGCCTTCGGCGCGCTGGTCGCGCTCTGCCTCTCGGCGGCTTACGCCGCGATGGGTTCCGCCTGGCTGATCTATAAGACCGAGGGCGACCTGCAGGTGAAGGCCGTGCGCTGGCTGCGCACCACGCTGGTGCTGACGGCGCTCGGCATGGTCGCCGTGTCCTTGGCCACGCCCAACGCCAGCCCGCGCATCTTCGACAAATGGTTCCTCTGGCCCGAGATCCTCTATCTCTCGCCGCTGCCGATTGTGTCGGCGCTGCTGTTCCTGTGGCTGTGGCGGCAGACCTTCCATCTGCCGCGGCCCGATGACAGCCATGCGTTGACGCCGTTCCTGACCTTGGCCACCATCTTCGCGCTCGGCTTCGCCGGCCTCGCCTGGTCGTTCTATCCGTTCGTGGTGCCCGACAGGCTGACGATCTGGCAGGCCGCCTCGGCGCCGGAAAGCCTGGCCTTCATCCTGGTCGGCACCGTCGTCGTGCTGCCGATCATCATCTTCTATTCCTTCTACGCCTACCGCGTGTTTGGGGGGAAGGCGACGGATTTGACCTACGATTGAAAGCGATCTCCCCCTTGAGGGGGAGATGGCCGGCAGGCCAGAGGGGGTCGTCTCACATAAATCGCCGGCGTTGTCGTTCGTCGCGGAAGGCGCTGGTGCTCTACGCGCGGCGACCCCCTCTGTCGCCTTCGGCGACATCTCCCCCTCGAGGGGGGAGATTAGGCGCTCAGCTCTTGCTGCTTGCCAGCACCAGCACCGGCTTTTCGCTGTAGAGCTTGGGGAACAACGACTTCAGGTTCTCGATCTTGGGCAGGTCGTTGTAGACGATATAGGGGTAGGTCGGGTTCAGCGTCAGAAAATCCTGATGGTAGTCCTCGGCCGGGTAGAAGGTCTTGCCGGTCTCCAGCGTCGTGACGATCGGCTTGCCAAACACCTTGGCCTTGTCGAGCTGGGCGATGTAGCTCTCGGCGACCTTCTTCTGCTCGTCGTTCTCGGCGAAGATCGTCGAGCGGTACTGCGTGCCCTGGTCCGGCCCCTGGTAGTTGAGCTGGGTCGGATTGTGCGCGACCGAGAAATAGACCTGCAAGAGCTGGCCATAGGTGACCTTCGACGGGTCGTAGGTGATTTCGACCGATTCCGCATGCCCGGTGCGGCCGGTGCCGACGATCTCGTAGACGGCGTTCTCGGCGCTGCCGCCGGTGTAGCCGGAAACGGCCTTGCTGACGCCCTTGACGTGCTGGAACACGCCCTGCACGCCCCAGAAGCAGCCGCCGGCGAAGATGGCTTTCTCGGTGCCGCTGGCGGCTTTTTCATCCATGGCCGGCGGCGGGATCACGACCGCGTCCTCGGCCGAGCGTGCCGGCGTCTCCCAGAAGGCGGCGGCCGCCGCCGTCAGCACCAGCGCCGCTAGCGGGGCCAGGAACCGCCGCGCGGCCTTTTTTTCGATGCCGTTCATGTTGGATCTCCTTGTTCTAGCTTACGACTATACGACGGAAGCCGCCGCAAGTTTCTCACTTTGCCGTGCGGCGGCCGGCGGCGCTCCCCTCTCCGTCTCGGCTTCGCCGAGCCACCTCTCCCCCATTTCATGGGGGCGAGGAAACGCCAATCGCCGAGGTCGCGGCCTTCGCAAGCCTGGGTTCCTCGCCCCCGCAGAGCGGGGAGCGGTGGATCGGCGCGCAGCGCCGAGACGGAGCGGGGGAGCGCCCTCTGCGATTGTTCGGCCCGCTGAAGAGAGGCCGGCACCGCTTATTGAGCCGGAGCCATCGCGTTGGCCGGCTTCATCGCATCCGTCGCGGGTTTCATGGCGTCGGTGGCCGGCTTCATCGCCTGGGTGCTCATCGCATCGGGCTTCATCGCATCAGCCGGTTTCATGGCGTCGGTCGCCATCGCATTGGCGGGCTTCATGGCGTTGGTCGCGTCGTCGGCGCGGGCGCCGGCGGCGAAAGCCGTGGTTGCGAGCGCAATGGCGAGCGCCGTCAGAAATTTGGTCACGCCGGTCTTTTTGGTCACGTAGGTCTCCTTGGGTTGTGGCGCGCGGATGCGGGCCGGATGGTGCGCTGCCGCTTCCTGCGGCGCCGCGCGAAAAATCAGTTGGCGGCGGCCGCCAGGATCGGCCCGCCGCCCGGTGCCTGCACCAGCACCGCGGTGCTGAGCCCGCTGCCGGCCGCG
>NZ_LPVS01000091.1:0-43900 GCF_014843905.1 Mesorhizobium silamurunense
CCACGCCGGAAACGAACTCAAAGCTGGATAGAAACTGGGGGCAACGTCACTTCAGGGGCACGGTCGACGCATCGGTCTACAAGGACTACGTCCTCACCATGTTGTTCCTGAAATACATCTCAGATGTGTGGAAGGACCACTATGAGACCTATCGCAGGGAGCACGGCGACCATCCCGACCTCATCGAAGCGCTGATGAAGAACGAGCAGTTCGTGCTACCCAAGGGCGCGAGCTTCTATGATCTCCATCGCGACCGCCACAAGGCCGGCAATGGCGAGCGCATCGACAAGGCGCTCCATGCCATCGAGGAGGCGAACGGCAATAAACTGCGCGACGTATTCCAGGACATCTCCTTCAACGCCAACAAGCTCGGCGACGAGGAGCAAAAGAACGACATCCTCCGCCTGCTCCTGGAGGACTTCGCCAAGGACAGCCTCGACCTACGGCCGAGCCGGGTCGGGAGCCTCGACATCATCGGCGGGGCTTACGAATACCTCATCTCGCGTTTCGCGGCGTCGGCCGGCAAGAAGGCGGGCGAGTTCTATACCCCCGCCGAGGTGTCCACCATGATGGCGCGACTTGTCGAACCCCAGGAAGGCGACGACATCTGCGATCCGACATGCGGCTCGGGCTCGCTGCTGATGAAATGCGGCCAGGAGATCACCAGGCACACCAGTTCCAGGAAGTATGCGCTCTATGGCCAGGAGGCTATCGGCTCGACCTGGGCGCTGGCCAAGATGAACATGTTCCTGCATGGCGAGACCAATCACCAGATCGAGTGGGGCGATACCATCGGCAACCCGAAGCTGCGCACGGCGGATGACCAGTTGCGCCATTTCGATGTGGTCGTCGCCAATCCACCCTTCAGTCTCGACAAATGGGGATCTGAGAAAGCCGCCAATGATCGCTTCGGCCGCTTCCGCCGAGGCCTGCCGCCGAAGACCAAGGGCGACTATGCCTTTATCTTGCACATGATCGAGACCATGAAGCCAAAGACCGGCCGCATGGCTGTCGTCGTGCCGCACGGCGTTCTCTTCCGGGGATCGAGCGAGGGCGAAATCCGCCGCAAGCTGATCGAGGAGAACCTTCTGGATACGGTCATCGGCCTGCCCGAAAAACTGTTCTTCGGCACCGGCATCCCCGCCGCCATTCTCGTCTTCCGCAAGAAGAAGCCTGACGACACCGTGCTTTTCATCGACGCCTCGCGGGAATACGAGGCCGACGCCAATCAGAACCGGCTGGGCGAGGAGCAGCTTCTGAAAATATTCGCCGCTTTCGATGACCGCGTCTCAATCGGCGGGTACGCCCACCTCGCGACGACCAAGCAGATTGCCGACAACGACTTCAACCTCAACATCCCGCGATACGTCGACACCTTCGAGGAGGAGGAGCAGATCGACCTGATGGCGGTGCGGGCTGAACGATTGAAGCTGAAGACTGAGATGGCCGAGCTTGAGGCCAAAATGGAGGGATACCTAAAGGAACTCGGCTATGGTGCCTGAGGGGTGGCAAGTTCAGCGTCTTGGCGCAATCGCATCTTTTCGAAACGGTCTAAATTTTCTGAAGGACAGCGGCGGCGAGCAAGTCCGTGTCGTGGGAATTCCGCATTTTTGGCAGCGCCAGACAATGACTTCGTTCGACGACATTGAGCTGAGTTTCGTTGGGCGGTTGAGCCACGATGACTATCTCCGATCGGGTGACCTGCTTTTTGTTCGATCAAACGGCAACAAAGACCTTATCGGGCGATGCATGTATTTTCCGAAGGTCGAGACCCCGCTTTCTTTCTCGGGCTTCACCATTCGAGGACGTGTTAACGAGACCGTCATTAAGCCCCAATACGCGTCCGCTCTCATGCAAACCCGAATAGTGAAGGATCAAATCAGCCGGGGCGGAGGCGGAACAAATATCTCAAACCTCAGCCAAGCCATTCTTTCCTCCATCGTAGTCCCGCTTCCTCCTCTCCCCGAACAGACGAAGATTGTCGAAATTCTGTCTACCTGGGACGCGGCCATCGAGACGACCGGGAAACTGCTCGCCAGCGCTGTGGCGCAGAAGCAGGCTCTTATGCAGCAATTGCTCACGGGGCAGCGGCGCTACGCAGAATTCCAGAAGGACAGTTGGGGTCAATTCACGGTCGAAGATGTCGCCGAATGTCTAGATAGGAAACGGGTGCCTTTAAACGAAGGTGAGCGCCGCGCTATGCCGGGTCTCATACCCTATTGGGGCGCAAACGGGATCGTCGATTATGTTTCCGATTTCATATTTGACGAACCGCTCGTGCTCCTCGCAGAAGACGGAGGCTATTTTGATGAATACGCGACGCGGCCGATCGCCAATCTGTCTCTTGGAAAATGTTGGGTGAACAACCATGCCCACGTGCTGAGGGCTAGACCAAACTGCAAAACGGAATGGCTTTTCTTTTCACTGGTTCACAAGGATATCACTGCTTTTACAAACTCTGGGACGCGTTCCAAGCTCAATCAGGCAGACATGCGGAAAATCCCCTTGTGGTTGCCCAGCTTGGCTGAGCAAGAAGCTATCGTTGAGACGCTCGCTGTCGCCGCGAAATCAGTGGAGCGTCTAGCTTTGAAAGCACAGCTATTGGCTTCGGAAAGGTCGGCCCTTATGCAGCAACTGCTCACTGGCAAGCGGCGGGTGACGGCGTGAACGCCCCAGAGCGCCCTAGGACCGACGAAGAGACCCAGGCCAAGGTCCCGGCGCTCGCACTCCTGATGAAACTCGGCTGGTACCATCTGTCGCCGGCCGACTGCCTGAGGCAGCGAGGGAGCGAACGGGCGGTGTTGCTGGAAACTGTGCTGCGCGACCATCTCTTCACCTGGCGTTTTCCGTATCGCGGCGCGAGCCATGCGCTCTCCGCCAGCGGCGTTGACCAGGTTTTGAAGGCGCTCAACGACAGCGGCCTCAACGAGGGCCTCACCCCAGCCAACGAGCGGATCTGGAAGCATCTCGCTTTTGGCGTCACCGTGTCCGAGTTCATGCCGGACGGTCACAAGCATTCAGTCACTGTGCCGCTAGTCGACTTCGCGGACCCCGCAAGAAACCGCCTCCACGTCACTGAGGAGCTTTCTGTAGAACGGGAGGGCGGGCACGGGCGTTTTCGGCCCGACATCGTTCTCTATGTCAACGGCATCCCGCTCGCCGTCATCGAGGCCAAGCGCCCGACCGGAAGCCATGCCCAAAAGCTCATGCTGGCCGAGGGCGTCTCGCAGCATCTCCGCAACCAGAAGCCGGACGGTATCCCCGCGCTCTATGCCTATGCCCAGCTCCTGTTCTCCATCTCTGGGCAGGACGGCAAATACGCCACCACGGAGACCCCGGCCAAATTCTGGTCACTGTGGCGCGAGGAGGAGATACCCGCCGCCGACATCGAAACGAGGGTCATCGCCAGTCTGACAACGCAGCAGCATTCCGCGCTTTTCGCCGAGCGCCCGCCCGACGTCCGCGCCTTCTTCGATGGCCTCTGGTCGAAGCCTGTCGCCACGACGGGACAGGATCGGCTCATAGTCTCCCTGTTGCGGCCCGATCGCCTGCTGGAGTTCGTCCGCTACTTCCTCCTCTTCGACCGCAAGCTCGGCAAGATCGCCGCCCGCTATCCCCAGGTCTTCGGCATCAAGTCGATGCTGGGGCGGATGGAAACACGCAATCGCGACGGCGGGCGCGAGGGTGGCGTCATCTGGCACACTACCGGCTCGGGGAAGTCCTTCACCATGGTCTTTCTGCTGAAGGCGCTGCTGATCCACGACGCCCTTGCCCGTTGCCGCATCATCGTCATCACCGATCGGGTTGACCTGGAGCGCCAGCTGTCAACCACCTTTATGGCGGGCGGCGCTTTCGGCTCTGCGGTGGCGACGAAGAAGGACGGTGAGAACGCCAAGGCCTCATCAGGTCGCGACCTGGCGCAGCGCATCGGCTCCGGCACCGAGCGCATCATGTTCACGCTGCTGCAAAAGTTCAATTCGGCAACTCGCTTCAAGGAATGCCACAACGCTTCCGAAGACCTTATCGTGCTGGTCGACGAGGGGCATCGCAGCCATGGCGGCGAGAACCATGAGCGGATGCGCAAGGCTCTGCCTAACGCCGCGTTCATCGCCTTCACCGGGACGCCGCTTCTGAAAGACAACAAGACGCAGAATAAGTTTGGGCCGATCCTCCACGCCTACACCATGCAGCGGGCGGTGGAGGACGGGACCGTTACCCCGCTTCTCTATGAGGAGCGCCGGCCGGTGGTCGATGTGAACGCCGAGGCAATCGACAAATGGTTCGACAAGATTACCACGGGGCTATCCGACAAGCAGCAATCCGACCTGAAGAAGAAGTTCGCCACCCGTGGCAGCGTCTACCGGGCTGGCAATCGTATAGACCTCATCGCCTGGGACATTGCCACGCATTTCTCGCAGAACTTCAAGGAGCTTGGCACCGGCCTGAAGGCGCAATTGGCGACCGACAGCAAGCTTTCTGCCATCCGCTACAAGCAGGCGCTCGACGCCACGGGTCTCGTCACCAGCGCCGTCATCATCTCGCCGCCCGACACCCGCGAAGGCCATGAGGACACCGACGAGTCGAAGACTCCGGAAGTGCAGAAATGGTGGGCGGCCAACGTCGGCAACGACCCGCAGGGCTACGAGCGACGCGTCATCGAGGATTTCGCCACGCCCGGCAAGCCGGACATCCTGATCGTCGTTGACAAGCTGCTGACCGGCTTCGACGAACCCCGCAACGCGGTGCTCTACATCGACAAATACCTGAAGGAGCACAATCTGCTCCAAGCCATCGCACGGGTGAACCGGCTGCATGAGGCCAAGCAGTACGGCTTCCTGATCGACTATCGCGGCATCCTGAAGGAACTCGACACTTCGCTGAAAGATTACCAGGACCTCGCTGAGCGCACCCAGGGTGGCTACGACATCGAAGACATCGAAGGTACCTTCGCCAACGTCTCAACCGAGTACAAGCGCCTGCCGGGCCTTCATGCAGCGTTGTGGGCAATCTTCGCCGCTCATGCAGCGTTGTGGGCAATCTTCGCCGGGGTGAAGAACAAGGGCGACCGCGAGCAATTCCGCCTGGTGCTGACGCCGGATTCGGTGCTAGGCGAGGACGGCGCGAGCTATGACCGAAACCAGAAGGTTCGCGAGGATTTCTACGCAGCGCTGACGGAGTTCGGCATGTGCCTGAAGCTGGCGCTTTCATCCCGCGCCTTCTTCGAGGATGGCTCCTTCAGCGAAGCAACGATCGCCGACTACAAGAAGGACCTGAAGTTCTTCATCGAGCTGCGCATCCAGGCGAAACAAGATGCGATGGAGACGGTCGACTTCTCGGCGTACGAAGAGCAGATACGCAAGTTGGTGGACAAACAGGTCGTCGGCGTCGAGATCAGGGAGTCGGAAGGCGTCATCGACCTCACCGGCTTCACGGACAACAAGCAGGCCGGCTATGACGCCTCCGCCTGGAGCGCCGACAAGGCCCGTGCCGAAACCGATGTCATCAAGACCCGGCTGACCAAAACCATCGAGCAGACGCTGGCCGATGACCCCTACGCCCAGGCCGTGTTTTCTGACCTCCTGCGGCAGGCGATCAAGGAGGCGGAATCGCTTTTCGATCACCCGCACAAGCAATACATCCTGTTCAAGGACCTAGAGGAAAAGGCGCGGATGCGGGCCAATCCGCACGTCCCCGACCGCTTCCCGGACAATCCGCATGCTCAGGCTTATTTCGGTTTGTTCCCAATCGTCCTGGGCGAAGTCGCCGCGCGGGATCGTGGCGAGGACTGGCTTGTCGCCGAGGCCTTCTACATAGACGCGATCGTGAGCAACGCGGTGGCGACGTTCTCGATCAATCCGGCCAACATCGAGGCCGACATCCGGACCAGGCTTCTGCCGCGCTATTTCAAGGCGCTGGGAGGGCTGGACAAGGCCCAGGCTCTGGTGGACCGCATCGTCGAGATCGTTCGCCTGGGGGCTTCCCGTGGCACTCTCTGAGCGCAACCTGTCGACGCTGCGCTACGGCAACGAGAACATCGCCTATGTCGTGCGGGTCAACTCTGCCCGGCGCGAGCGCATTGCCATCCATGTTCATCCCGATGGAGCCGTCGAGGTCGAGGCACCCGAGGACGCCAGCGAGGAGGCCATCCGCAAGGCCGTGATGAAACGCGCCCGCTGGGTTGTCCGGCATGTCACCGATGCCAGGAAACGCTTCGCGCATGTCCTGCCACGCCAATATGTCAGCGGCGAGCAGGCGCTGTATCTCGGCCGCCGCCACGTCCTGAAAATCATACAGGTCCCCAAGGCCGAGCGGTCCATCAAGCTGAAGCGCGGCCTGCTTGTCATAGCGACCGACAACACCGACGAGGCCGCGCTCCGGGCTCGCTTGCGGGCCTGGTATCGCGCCAAGGCGCGGGACTATTTCGCCGGCCGCATCGAGGCAATCTCCAGGGCACTGCCCTGGGTCCAGGAGCCGCCGCCTTTCCGGTTGCTCGACATGAAGCGACAATGGGGAAGCTGTGCGACGGGCGGCTCGGTCACCCTCAATCCGTTCCTGGTCAAGGCCCCGCGCGAGGCGATTGACTATGTGATCACCCACGAGCTTTGCCACCTCAGGGAACATAATCACAGCCCCGAGTTCTTCCGCCTTCTCACCCGCTCGATGCCGGGCTGGGAGGCGATCAAATCGCGCCTCGACCATAGCGCTGAGATCATCTTGAACGACTGAAAGATCGAGCTATGCGTGGGGCTTATCAGTGCCGAGTGACAGGATGAGGCAAGGGAAGAGGATTGCGCCCGGTCTCGTTGAAATTGACATCCATCACAAATCGAACGCGGAAATCCCAGCCGCTCAGACCCACAAGAGCCTTTGATGCCGACAAAAGTGTTTATCGACGCCAACATTTATATCGCGGATGGCCGGCCACCCGGTAAAGACGTCATTCGGGCGATAAAGAATTTAGTCAATTCTGGTAAGATTGAGGTCGTATCTACGGATATTACCATAAACGAGGTTACTAGGCATTTCACAGCCCATGACCTTAAGAGCATTGGCAACTCACTAAAGCCGCACGTTAGGGCGTTGGTTCAGGCTGTAACAGGCGTGGAGCTGCCCGACATATCTTCTGAAGAGACCGAAAGTCGCGTCTGGGAAAGGAATAAAGCGGAATTTGACGCGTTGTTAAAGGACCTCAGCGCCACAGTTTTGAACGCAGATTCGATTGAGCCGTACAGCGTTCTAGAAGACTATTCCAGGGGGAGGGGAATGTTTAATGGAGAGGCTAAGAAAGACCAATTTCCGGATGCATTTATCTACAAACTTTTGGAGAAGTACTCTACCGAAGCGGGAGAGATTTTGGTTCTAACTAGCGACAGTGACTACGCGGCCATATCGAGTGGGAATGACCTGATAAAAGTTAAGGCCACGGTGCAGGACTTATTCGACTCGCTAAATCTCTCGATTGCTTCGCAGGATATTGAGCATTTTATTGCAAGGTACGAGGAAGAAATTCACGAAATTGCCGAACATGAGATTAACGATTTTCAGATATATATCAAAGGAAACCCAGAGTTGGACGGTTATGTTAAGTCATTGAACGCTCTGGAAATTCTTGAGCTGGATGAGTTTGAGACCGATGAGGAAGAGATTTTAGTTACGGGCATGATGAGGCTCTATGCGACAATTGACTATTCGGGAATGGATATGACCACTGCGTTTTACGACAGCGAGGACAAACGGGCTTATCCTTGGCAAGAGATTAGTGGTGTGGTTGACGATACTTTCCACGTCCGGTTCACCATGACGGTCCTTACGGATGAGCGCGGGATTCCGGAAGAAATTCAAGGAATGCACTTTATCAATGGAGGACCCCTCTGGGTGAGCATCGAAGAGGACCTAAAGTAGCCGAGACTACTGGAAAATCTCAGATATGGCCCCACGTGAGCCTTCGTCCTCGCGTCGCGGCGGGAGATCATCCCCCTGTGCCTCCCCCTGTGCCATCTCCCCAAAGTTGTAGTTGCTGGACGTATCACTAGGGCTTGCCCTAGCGAGTCCGCCGAAACCCTGTGCAAATGCGTATCATAAGAATGGGTATTGACATTTTGAGACTATTGGATCAGAGGGTCTTTGAGTCCAGTGATCCCAATCGGAGCGCCTTTTGATGAAGACCCCAGCGACCACGCCCACCGGAGCCGGCCAGCTCGTCGGTTACGCCCGCACATCCACCACTGACCAGAAGGCAGGACTTGAGGCCCAGCTAAGGGACCTCGCCGGAGCCGGGTGCGCCAAGGTCTTCCGCGAGGAGCTGTCCTCTGTGGCCGCCACGAGGCCGGAGCTGGAGAGGACCTTGGACTACGTGCGGGAGGGAGACACCCTCATAGTCACCAAGCTCGACCGGCTGGCCCGCTCCGTGGCGGACCTCGTGGAGATCACCGCCAGGCTGCGGGCCAAGAGCGTCGCCCTCCGCATCCTCGCGATGAACCTCGACACCGGAACCCCGACAGGCAAGCTCATGCTCAACCTCCTGGGCTCCATCGCAGAGTTCGAACGGGAGCTGATGCTGGAGCGACAGCGGGAGGGCATCGCCAAGGCAAAGGCCGAGGGGAAGTACAAGGGGCGTGCTCCCACCGCCCAGCGCAAAGCCGCCGAGGTGATCAGGCTCAAGGCAGAGGGCAAGACCGGGGATGCCATCGCCGAGGAGCTGGGCATCGGCAGGGCGAGTGTCTTCCGTATCCTCCGGTCGGCTTAGGGGGCCGCACCCTCCGTCATTGCACAGGTTAAACTTGTTGCCTGCGGGCGCTGCGTGACCATACTGGGGAGCGCGACTCTAACAGGAGACTGCGCATGACGACCCCGACCCCAGCACCGCTCCCGGTATCTGCCGACGCATTCCAAGACCCAGCGACCGCCGTCAGCTTCGCTCTCGACTGCCTTCAAGACTTCGAGATCGGTCCCTTCTTGATGGACTGGCGCGAGGGGCATGGCCTTGAGAGTTGGCTTCAGCACGTCATCTCGATACGCGAAGAGGTCGCCCAGTGCTACGTCCACCGGGAGCGCGGGCCGTTCGATGGTGCTGGCGTGAGTCCGGCCATTGGCCGCTTCCTTGAGGCTACGCGCCTCATCAAATCGCAGGCCAGGGATATGCCGCTCGGCATCTCCATTGCTTTCCTGGCGGCTGCAATCTGCGGATTCGATTCCCGGAGCCCCGACAATGCGATGACGCTTGAGGAGCTTGCCGACCGCGTAGACGTTTCGCCTACCACAATCTCCCAGCATCTTCGATATCTGGGCTCAGGCTACCGCGAGGGAACTCCCGGCCTGGGCCTAGTCGAGACCGCGCGACACCCCGACAACGGCCGCAAGAAGGTCTTCTTTCTGACTGGCAAAGGCCGAGACCTTGTGGCGAGGCTCGACCGGGTGTTGGCGGGTGCCGGCTAGCTGCTCATGGCAGAACGTTAGGCACCTACTTGAAATAGCCTTGTACTTGATAGCCGAGATGGTGGGCCGTTCGGCGGGACACAATGGGCGTGTACTTGAAATAGCTAAGCGGGCCTGTCGCCGCCGCCTCTGTCTAGGGGCGTGCTCTAATAGGGACCTACTTGATAGCTGGACAGGCGGTGGCGGCCTGCGATTAGGCGCGTACTTGAATACCCAGCTACTTGATAGCAGCTCAGGCTGGTCGCCGCTGGCCGGCTAATACCCTCCTACTTGGACAACAGATGTCGCTCGGCATGATGCCGCGCGGCCCATCGACGCCAAGCCCTGCGCATAGCTGCCTGATGCTGCCGGACGAAACACCACCTCCCAATCAGAAAGGACAACGCCAATCATGGCACGAGCACCCGTGCATGAAATCTCCGCGCCCTCCGCACTTCAGGGCATCGCCGCCCCGGTCAACACCTACGTCAGGCCCGCAGACCCGGCCCCGAGCAGCCTCCACCAGTTGGCCGAGGGTCTCGCCGCGCTGGATGACGGCCTGGGCGACTTCATGGTCAAGCGCAAGGCCAAGGGCGACGAGGCGGACAAGCAGCGGGCCATCCGGGACGCCTACGTCAACAGCGGCGAGGGCCAGGACGAGGCTGTGAAGCGGGGCCTCATCCCCCCGCATGAGTCCACGACCTACATGAAGTGGTACAAGGCGACCCAGGGCGATGTCCGGGGCCGCCAGCTCATCGACCAGTTCGACGTGGCCTACAACCAGTGGCCAGACCGCAACTCTGGAGACCCGGAGAAGTTCAAGGAGTTCGTCGGCGGCTTCCTCAAGGAGCATGTCGGGGAGGATACGGACCCCGAGGTCCTCGCTGGCCTCAACCCGCACCTGGAGCAAATCTTCTCGGGCGGCTACGCAAACTTCACCAAGGACCGCGCTGATACCGTCTACGGGGGAGCCCTGGCCGCCGCCGGTGCCTCCATGACGGACCACATCAGCAGGGCCGGAGGCGACGCTCGCGCTGCCGGCAGCGGCATCGACTACGAGACCCTCTGGGGCACCCTCATGGGCGCGCGTGACGAGGCTCTGAAGCGGAACCTGGAGAAGGACGTGGACGGCTTCCTGGTGGACAGCGTGATCCTCCAGGCAGAGGAGTCGAGTAACGAGGACCTCCTGACCCTCCTCGACCGCAGGCTCCCCGGCAAGGAGTACGCCATCTCGTCTGACGTGGAGGTGCGCAAGAAGATATATGCCGCCCGCGAGCATATCGGCTCCAAGCTGGCCTCCGCTGCCACCACCCTGGCGGCCCAGGAGGAGAAGGAGGACAAGGCGCGGCACAACGCCCTGGTCGCCGGGGAACTCACCAAGATCAACGCCGACGCCAAGTACCAGATACCGGAAGACACCCTGAAGGAGATCAGCAAGCGCGACCCCGAGTTCCGCTCCAAGCTCCCAGGGTATCGCCGGAGCATCCTGGAGGGTGATACGGCGGAGGACCCCGACGCGCTCATGGAGGCATTCTCCAAGATCGACGGCGGGGCAGGCACGGCCTATGTCCTGGAGCTTCGCGCCAAGGGTGTCATCCGTGACCCCAAGACGCTGACCCAGATGCTCGACCGGGTGCATACCGTTGAGAAGGCCAGCCAGTCGGACGGCATCCTCCAGTCGCCGGCCTACAAGGACACCGTGAAGATGATCACTAACGCCACGGGCCAAGGCCCGATGGACTTCATGGATCAGGTTCGGGGTCTGACCGATGATGGGGCGAGGGCGCTCTACGACTACCGCACCCAGCTCCTCCAGTGGTCCGCAGACAATCCGAATGCCACCATCATGGAACGCGAGAAGGCGGCCATGGATATCGGCAAGTCGATCCGCGACCGCATCGTGGCCAACCCGGAGGCCGACGAGAAGGGCCAACAAGGCGTCTACCCGCAGCCTGGCGAGCAGCAGCCGAAGGCCGAGCAGCCGCAAAGCCCCGCAGAGCCCCCTGCCGGCCCCGCCAGCCAGCAGCCCGCCGAGCAACCGCCAGCGGCCGAAACACCGAGCGATGCCTCTACGCCCCTGCCTCCTGGCCCACGAGCGGACGCTGCCAATGAGCTGGCCCGCAAGTACAACATTTCGCCGGAAGTGGCGCACGAGATGCTGCTTGAAGAAGAGCGGAACGACGCCGGACCAACGCCGGAGGCTCGACCTGGCGCTGCCCAGGAGGTCCCCGCCGACAGCGCTCCGAGCGGGTTCGGGATGATCGGCAACATCGTCTCCGGAATCGGCTCCTTGCTAGGCTTCGGGAGCAAGCCCCAGGAGCAGCCCCAGAGTCCCGACGACCGCGGTGCCCTCAACGAGGATACCCGCACCAGGCTGACCTCCCTCCTTCGGAACCCTCCCATGCTCGAGGACGGAAGATCCTCCGCCGGCAATACTCCGGTGGCGCCTCTCCTGAACCTCCTGGGACACACCGAGGGTACGGACAAGGGCGAGGATTATAACGAGACCCTGGGCTACGGGAAGTTCACCGGGGGCAAGGTCAATCTGGAGGGCATGACGCTCGACCAGATCGACCAGCTCCAGACCCAGATACTCTCCCACCCGGAGAACGACTTCGACGCCTCGCCCGTGGGCCGCTACCAGATCGTCCGCAAGACGCTTCGCAGCCTACGGCGGGCACTGGGGCTGTCCGGCGACGAGCTATTCGACCGCAAGATGCAGGACCGGCTCAGCATGGCCCTCCTGGAGCGCCGTGGGCTCTCCCGGTGGCAGTCAGGCCAGATGTCGGACGCCGAGTTCATGCGGAGCCTGGGCCAGGAATGGGCCTCGCTGCCGGGACGCCAGGGTGCCCTTCGGGAGACTCTCGGCCAGGTCAAGAAGGGCGGCTCCATCCAGGTCGCCTCGACGGACCCCGAGGCAGGCTTCCGCGAGTGGCTCCAGCAGCAGGAAGGGCAGGGTGGGGGCAATGGTCCTGCAGACCTCATCACCAGCGCCAAGCGCGGCTACCAGCCCGACATGGAGCACCTGAAGCCGGCCCTCAAGTCGAAGGTCTCGGAACTCCAGAAGTCCTTCGGTCAGTCGCTCCCCATCGTCTCGGGTTTCCGCGACACCCAGCGGAACGCCAGGGCTGGCGGGGCGAAGCACTCCCAGCACATCCACGGGAACGCAGTGGACATCGACGTGTCGCACCTCTCCAGGGCTGACCGGGTGAAGCTCATCCAGGCGGCCAGGGCTCAAGGCTTCGGCGGCATCGGGGTCTACGCGAACTCCATCCACCTGGACATCGGCAAGCGCCGCGCCTGGGGACCATCCCATTCGAGCGACTCCATCCCGGCCTGGGCCAGGGACGCTCTAGCTTAAAGGAACACCCATCATGCTTTCATGGCTGTGGCCGTTTGGCCGCAAAGACACTCCGGCTGTCCCGGAATCCCCCAAGGCTCCCGAGCCGACTCCGGCTCCCGCCGCCAAAGTCCGCAAAGTTCGACGCAAGCACGGAGAGGCAAGGAAATGACCGTCTCTGACTGCGGGTTCACGCCCCACGACATCGGATGCCCCGACACGCTCAAGGCCATCCTTGTGGCGTGGCACGAGCCGACGCCTAAGGTACGGACGCGGGACCATTACCCGGTTGGCAGCTACGGCCTGGTGTTTGCAGGCGGCGGGCGCGAGGGGGCGCTGTGGGGCGGAGGCAGCACGAGCTTCCAAGTTCCCATGTTGGCGCACGGGGTCCGCCGCGTCCTCGCGCTGGCCGAGCCGGGGATGTCGGTCCAAGTCTCTGCCCACCCCGAACTCTACGCCCATGTGGGTCCGGCAGGGTACATTTGGGCGGCGAAGCGCCGGGCAGGGCGAGCTGCTGACGGGAAACCGTATGCCGCCTACCAGACCCTCCTTGAGGTGGCCACGGCGCTAAGAGAAGGTCGCTGGGGCTTCCGTCCGCTGGTGACCAAAGGGTCCCTCCATCCCGGCACGAAGGAGGCCACGCGGCTGGCGAAGGGTCCCGCCTACGATGCGGCCCTCAGGTACCGCCGCGAGAACGTGCCATCGTTCGCCCGCGCCGAACCCGGTACTGCGGTCGAATATGTAGAGCCGGCCTCGCATTCGGTCCTAGTGGAGGGGCCGTGATGGCGCGTGGGACGCTGGCAGACATCGAGTACCGAGCCGCCGCACCTTCCGACCTCGCACCCCGGCGTTGCGCCGCGTGGGGTTGCCAGAACCTCACTCAGCGCTCCGCCCGCAACGGGCTTTCGGATACTTTGTGCAAGCGCCACGTCGAGTTCAGACGCCGCCACGGCACCCACTGGCGGCGGAGCTACACGATGGCAGAGCTGGGGCCATTCCAAGCGGCGGCGAGGCTGTGGCTCAAGACGCATCGGGACGAGGCGACCGTAGTTCGCGTGGTCTCCGCCCTGGGTGACCTCATCGCCGGCAGCGGCGGCCCCAGGAAGGCGCAAGAGGCCCGCTGGCTGAGCACCGAAGAGAAGGTGCGAAATGCCCTGGCACGGCTTCGTGAGGCCGGGAAGCGGGGCGAGCAGCTCCTCCTCATCACGCTCACCGTCAAGGCGGCCCAGCTAGCCCTCGGACCTCGCGCCAATGTGGAGTTTCAGCACGTGCAAATCGCCAAGATGGCCCACCGCCTAGCGTCGGGCACCCACTTCCGGTCGGCCAAGTACCGCACCCTCTCGCGGTATCCACGCGCGGAGGGAATCTTCATGCGGCTCCTCGGGCAGACCATCGAGGACATCGCCGGGATCGTGGCGGACTCGGAGGCGGTGCGCGAGGTGGCAGAGGCGGCGGGGGGCAGACTTGACGCAGTTTGACGAGAGATCGGACCAGGGCGCCGAGGGGGCATTGGTCCTTCGAGGCACCGGCTCTGTGGTTGGGGCGGCGGGTCCGGCCCCGTCCCTCGCCATCATGCACGACCCGTGGCTGACCCCCCGAGAGGGTTCCCCCTTGGACAGCTTGGCAGCCACTCTCCACGCCAAGCTTGAGGCGTCCTCCGGCCGCAACTCCAACCGTAAGCCCCGAGGAGACGCCGCCGAGCGCCGCCTCGCCATTGTCCAGAACCTTGTGGCCAGCCTTGCGCTCGTCGCCCTCCGCCACCCGCCAAGAACTCGAATCGTCATCCAGGCCGATAAGCAGGCCGCCACACGATATGACCGCAAGGAGCTGCCGCGAGGTCCACTCATCAAGACCCTCAAGTCCATGGCCGACGAGCGGCTGGTTCTGTACCATGAGGCGGTCTTCAAGCAGCGTCGGACAACCATCGAGCCCGCGCCGGGGTTCAAGGCGATGCTGGCGGGCGTAGGGGCGGCAGTAGGCGACATCGGCCGAGCACCAGGAGGGGAGACTATCGTCCTCAAGGCGACGGCTGGCAGGAACCGCCCAAAGGTCTTGGTGGATTACGACGACACTGATGAGACCATTCGTCTTCGCGCTGAGATGGGGACCATCAATGCCGCCCTGGCGGGAGCCGACATAAGGTTATGGGGCGAGCGGCTGCCGCCTGACCAACTCGTTCGGGTCTTCCACATTGGCAGCGTGGACGCACCGGCTTCCTTCGATGGCCATGGTAGGCTCTTTCGGGGCTCCTGGCAGTTCCTCCCTCGCGCGGAGCGGGCGGGTCTCACCATCAGCGGCGAGCGCCTAGTGGAGTTGGACTTTCGCGCCATGTACGTTCACCTTGCCTACGCGCTGAGCGGGGCAGCATTGCCATCCAAAGACCCATACGACATCCCTGGCCTGGAGGGGTACCGTCCGGCCGCCAAGAAGGCCGTGGCGTCTCTCTTCTTCCGGGAAGGACGTTTGTGCCGGCTCGCCGGAGAGCTTCGCGAGCTGCTTCCCGAGGGTTGGACTGCTCGGGGGCTTGAGGCGGCGGTGGCGGCGCGGCATCCCGCGATTGCTCACCTCCTAGGAACCAACATTGGGCCAACACTTGCGAACATCGAAAGCAGCATCCTCGTGGCGGTGCTACTTCGGCTCTGCGGACAGGGCGTAGTTGCGCTGCCAATCCACGATTGCGTGCTCGTAGCAGGGGGCAACACGGCGGCCACCAGGACGGCTATGCTGGAGGAGTCAAGGCGGCTCGTCGGTGTTGCGCTCCCCGTAGATCAGAAGGGCACGGGAACGCGCTGCTAAGTGGCAAGGCCCTCTAGGCTGCTTCCCGAAGCCCCGGTGAGAGCCGACAGCACCAAGATTCTGTGCCTATCCAAATCCCAGATCGAAGTCTTCTTGCCTTTGTGGTGTCGGCGTTGTTCGTTGTTGATGGGCTGCATTGCGGTTCCAGACGGGACTTGCCGCACCTGAAATTGGCTTTGCTTTGACGGGCTAATCCTTGAGTAGCGCCAAAGAGGGGGATCAAATGACCATAGTGCCGGAAACTGTTTTCAATTGGGCGGTGGTAGCCTCGATTGTGCTTAGTCTCCCAATCGGAGCTGCCCTTGTTGGCGGCACCTTCTTGCGGATGCTGCGAGTTCCAGTCCCCACTATCGTCCTGGCCACAGGCCTATTCGCTTTCGCAACGCTGGGGGTTGTTCTCCTCACCACGCCGAAATGGACCCAGTTGGCCCTAAAGTTCTCCGGCTTTGAAGCGACAATCTCCAAGCTGGAGAACGAGAACGGGACCATTCGAACACAGTTGGCGGCCGCCCAGGTCAACCAGATAACGAACTACGTTGCGGACGGAAAAGTCTGGAAACCGGCTGAACAAAGGGCAGTTGAAGACTTATTCAAAGCGGCTTTGGTATCTGTGCCCCCCTCGGCCTCGCCGGACCAGGCTTCGCGGGCGTTTTTCCAGAGCTTGCAGGCAGCGGGCATTTCAACATTCAGGACGACAAACGAGTTGCCCGCCGACCCTAAACTGTACGGAACCATACTGCTCGAAGGGATGACACCTTCCGGGTGGCGGGAGTTGGCCGACCACGGCGCGGTTGATGCTATCTATCAAAAAGGCACCAAATAATCTGCCCCGTCGCCGTTTGGCGAAATAACTCGCTGCTATAGGCTCCAGGTGTGGCCTAGGGGGGTTATGGAAGGCCTCCGCCCTCTTCATCGTCGGCCCACCAGGAGTTGGTACTCAATGTGACTGCTTAAAGCACCGGGCTATCGCACTACCTTAAGGTGACGATGAGGGGCGAAGCCCTCTATCAGCTACGGGTCTGTTGCACCGGGACCACCGTGAGGGGGCGCTTGAGGAATCCCGGCGATACCGACCAGCCCTTATGAACCTCTTCCGGCTGCTCCGTTGCGAACATCAGGACGGCGAACGACTGCCGGAACGAGGCGAAATGAGCTGACATCGAGCCGTCTTCGTCGGGCACCACACTAGCGACGCGAAACTGCTCGCCCACCTCGAAGTTGCCTTGGCGGAGGGTTCGCCCTGGCCCGCACATAGCCAGGAACTCTTTAGGCAGGGCATCTTGGTAAGCCTGGAGGTTCGAGTACCATTGGATCGCGATGGCCCCAGAGGTCGGTAGGATGCGCCGAGTGGTCGCGGTGTGCATCGCAAGGCCAAGCTTCGCGGCGAAGACCGTCATCGACTTTGCTACGATGGGTCCGTTGATCCGCACGAAGTTCCATGAGGGGAGCCGAGGCGCAATGTCACGAAGGCGGTGCAAGGTGGCAGGCTGGTTCCATTCCGGGTGGAACTCCTGGGCGAACCCCGGGATGCGGCACACGGAGTTGATGAGCTTCCGCACTTCCTCGCGCCCAGCCGCAGTCTTTGGGTCGGGCATCATGCGGCTCAGCGTTGCTACCACGAGGTCCGCCTCGCGTGACGCCTCGTTGCATTCCTTGCACGCCCCGAACTCCATGCCCTTGGGCCGGTGCTTGCCATCGAAGATGCTGCGGGGCGGATAGTGCTCCACCGTTTCGCTCGGCGTTTCCCCGCCGCAGAAGATGCAGAACGGCTGGTCTTCTCTAATTCGCTGAGAGAATGTCTTTCGCTGCTTGGCCTCGCCCATTCGATTCCTCCCCGTGACAATAAGACTCCACGCGGAAATTCATTATTTTCGCAACAAGGATTCGACAACTTCGGCCTGCCGACGCTAGACTTCGACGTGGGGTAGTGCTTGGGGCCATGTTTCGCGTTTTCTCAACTCTGATAGTGCTGTGGGTTGTGTCGGCATTGCTTGGTGCATCGCCCGCTCGCGCCGGGTTGCAGTTCCAAGCCGGGCAGACTGACGGCGGACTCCATTACATTTTGGTGTCAGGCGATTTTGCCTATCAGGATGACCTGTCGGTCTTTGAGGCCCTGGCTCGATCCAGCGCTGCAACGGCAGTTACATTTCGGTCTCCAGGCGGCAACATTCAGAAGGCTATGGACCTGGGCCGGCTAATTCGAAGGCTGGGCATGGGGACCGCGCAGTTTAGGGCCTCTGAGTGTGCCTCTGCCTGCTCGTTGGCCTTCTTGGGGGGAGTGATACGCTTTGCCGAGGCGGGGTCCATAGGTGTCCACAAGTCATCGTTTCAAGGCGACATTCCGCTGAGCACCCAAGAGGCTGTCTCCGCCGTTCAGCAAATCACTGCCGACGTTATTACCTACATGATCGAGATGGGTGTGGACCCTGCTCTGCTCCAGCTTTCGCTGCAATATGACAGCAACGACATCCGCTACCTCTCCATGAGCGAGATGGCGAAGTACAAGGTCGTCACTTTCACCCCCGACGCGGGTCAACCAAGCGTGGCAAGTTCGGTGCCGTCCCCGATGCCGCCGCCCCTGCCCACCCCGCCGACAGCAACCTCCACGCCTCCACCTTCTGCCAACCCATCGCTCGTGATCCCTGAAGCTCATTCTGGCCGGATAGGGCACCCTAAGGGCTCGGCACCCCTCAAAGCATTGCCGGAGGGAAGGTCCACGAATGTCGCTGTACTGCGGAATGGGAGCCCAGTGGCGATCCTGGGCAGTAGCGGCCGGTGGTACCGAGTCCAGGCAGGGAATCAGGTCGGCTACATGCACGATACCTGGGTTCACGTCGATCAGTACGATAGCGGACCATTTGGGCGGCGCCACATCCAGGTCAAGAGCTTCGACAACTACGCTGAGGCCGAGGCCTTCGTCCGAACATCATCCATACCGCTCTCCGCCTACCTAGCTACCAACGGGTGGTTCGCGATCACCCTCGACAACACCTTCGACGGGCCTATGGCTAAGACCTTGGTTAGCGAGATGAAGGCGAGAGGCGCAATCCCCGACGACGCCTACGCAACCTTCGGTAACACGTACGTTCGCAAGGTGTGCTGCCAATAGGCACCGCCAAGGAGGTATTATGACAGCGAGGTTTGGAATTCTCTTTCGCCTCCGTGGACTCCGGGCTGCAATTGCCGGTGTCGTCTTGGTGGCCGCCTTGGGGCCACTCCACGCCGAGACCGTAGACGTGAAGTATCGCGGCCCTGTGGACCTCACCAAGTTCGAATGCACAGCAGAGCTAGACAGCAGCGTGGTCAAGCGCGTCTGCTACAACGCCGAGCACTCCTACATGCTCATTCGTCTCAAGCAGACTTGGTACCACTACTGCGAGATTGACCAGGGCACGGTGACCGCGCTTTTGGCAGCAGAGTCCAAGGGCCGGTTCTACAACGCGAACATCAAGGACTCGGGAACAGGCGGTAAGTTCGGCTGTCGGGACAAGCCCGTGCCGCAGTTCTAGATCATCCCTGACGACGTAGCGGCGCTTCTAGCTGCACTACGGATTTGGGACATCGTAGACTGAAACCGACGTGAATTGCAGCCGAGGGTCCGTCGATTTGGAGGTTTGGACGCTTAGATACAGGGGCTTTGAGAAGCCAAGCAAGGCCAACTCATACGCGATAATCGACGATGACCCCTGTGTTTCGTCAACCATCTTTCGGCTTCTGAATTTCTGCTCGACGAACGCCTTAATCCCGGCCGTGTCGGAGGTCTTGGTAGTGATCGTGCAACTCTGGCTGGTTCCAGGGTTCGCCGGTTTCCGCGCAAAGCTGATAATAAATGCTTCGTCGCCAGCATATATACCCCACCCAGACGTTGCCTCTGGCATTGCCAGTCGTAGGTCATCGAGCGCAAGTTCCTTCACCTTCATTTCGTAGAACTGCGCGACCTGCTTGACCATTGTGCCGAGGAGGCTTTCGTCCAATCGGCCGCCGATGCAAATGTCTTCCACGAGGGCTTCGAGCTTGCCCCCTTCCCCGGCGCACGCCGCAGATGGAAGAAAAGCGAGCGCTACTGCGATCAACATAGCTTTGAGCATTTGGTCCAACCCCACACCATCGGTGCGGTTTCGTCTGATTCTGCCACCGCCGCAAGTAGCACAGTAATGGCCTAGCGCGGCGAGGGCACTTAGGGGCACATTCCAGCGTGCAACCAGCCACGACGCCATCCGCGAATGGACCCGCGCTATGCGGGACATCATGGGTAACCTTGAGCCGTCGCTAGATGTCTACCCCAACATGCCAGCCCAGGGGTCCGCAACGCCGCCACCGATGGCCAGCGCGATCTGCAAGGTTACGGTGGGGCATGCCGACGCCGGCAGAGCCGGTGAGGGGTAAGGCGGACTAGGGCAGGACCAACTACCCCGTTCTAGCCGAGCGCTAGCTACGGCTACTGCTGCCACATTCGGTTGGCATCGAAATCCAGCTTTGCGGCCTTCAGCTCCGCGACGAGCTTGCTCTTCCAACCGTCTGACGCATCCAAGTCGATGTACAGGACGCCGTATAGATCAGACGGAATTTCGACGTCACCTTTTCGAAGCAAGCATACTCTTCCACGACCAAGCCGCCCGGCAAAGTAGCCCAGCTCGAAGATCACATTCTGCCGGGCACGCTGGTTTTGCTCTGATCCAGCCTTGGAGGCTCCAACGTCATCTGGCGTGAGTAGCACCACGGCGAAGGCCACCTCGATAGCGACATCCTCATACTTCTCGATGATTGTTCGGCCCTGGTTTGGTTGCTCCTTGAGGATCACCGCTTCTAAACCGAGCCTTTCGATGAACCTTGCTAGTCCTTGAAGAGCAGCTTCGTCGTGGCCATGCACTATGAACACCTTGTTCGATCCCGGGACCGTCAAACGAGTCTCCCTGCTATGCCTAGCCACCACGTAGGATTTGTAGTCGCGCACGAACGGAATGAGGAGCTGTCGGGTCACGTCGTGAATAGCCCCGGTGATCTTGGTGCCGAAGTGGTAGTAGCTGTGGCCGAATGTGGGCAGGAAGTCAGGCTTCTCTGCGAACCGCAGGACAAGCAGCAGTGTGAGCCCCAGTGCTTCTCCCGTGTCCTCTGGCCATTCCAAGCTGTGACGAGGCTCTTGGCTGGCGAGAAATTTATCTAGATCAAGCCCTTTCGTGAGTTCCGCGTTGGAATCGGCCAGGTCCGGGTTTTGCAAGAGGCGACCGAGCGTTTTCAGGGGCCGCTGATAGGTCTGGTAGTTCGATCCCTGAAGGTCGAGAAGCGCGTTGTTAATCTCCTTGAACAGATCACTCGCCATCGTGGTTGTCGTCCCGCCCGATATCGTGTCCGTCCTCCTGCTCGATTCGTGCCTCCGCTGCACGATCCACAATGGCCTGCCTGTACTGTTCCTTCATGCTCTCGATCAGGGGAGCTACAATCGGGTTGGATGCATAAGGACCCAGTCGCTCATCAACCATTGACTCGACGCTTTGAATAGCGGCCTCGATGCTGGCTGGATCATCGGGATCGAACTTTACTGTCCCAAGCTCACCGTCCATCTCCTTGAAGGCCTTTTGCGCCTGATCGAGGGTCTTCGTCAGCTTATCTAACCCCTGTATCTTCATCATCGGAGCCCTGCCCACTTTCCTCAGTACTTCCGCAATATAGGTGTCCGAGGCGGCCAAAGCATGTTGCCTGGTCCCGAATCGCACTGTTATGCACTGATTATAAGAGGCTGAACGGTGCCACCGATGATAGGAAGTTCGAAAGTCGAACACGCTCGCCTCTTCCAGCGCTTCGCTGTCTTCGCAGATGGTATCGGGCGACAATAATTGGTACCCTTGCCTAGTCGTGGGCAAGAACATCGTGGGGCGGCGGACTGTGACACCTATCGAGCAAATCCTAAAGCGAATCGACGATGTCTTGCGAGACAACCGCCGCACGGAGACGCTCTACATCGTAATGTCGGTGGTTCTGTTCGTGGCTGGAATCGGGTGTCTAATCCAAGCGCTTTATCTGCACGAGTTTATCTGGTCGATACCGCCGGTCGCGACCACGGCCTTACTTCATTACCCAATGAAGGAGGTAAGGGATTTGCGAGCTAAGAACATAGCCTTGGCAACCGCGCCTTTGCTGATCAGCACACTACCTGTCGATAAAGCAGCCGAGGAAATGATCCGCCTGTTGAAATCGCTTCACGGGGAGACGTCAGCATGAGCGCGGACGATTCCGACGACACAAAGAACATTCTGGCTCAGCTCTTGGCGGAATTGCATGCGAAGCAAGCTGCAAACCCAAGAGGAAGGGCTGGTAGCTATTTGCTAGGGGGCGACGATGTCTTCCTGGGAAACATCAACAATGACCCCCACGACCGCGATTCGTTCAAAAATCCGTACGGACCATATGGCAGCCCGTACAGCCAAACGAGCATTTTCAACCTCTATTCGCCCTACCGCAGTCCTTACGGCACCTACAGTCTGGCCAATCCCTATACGCCTAGCCCGCCGAAGCTCTTTATAGATGGGCAGTACCGGGGACACGTTACGGCTAACCTCCGGATTTCCGACCGGATACCGCCCGAGCCATTCTTGGACGCCTTAGCGCACAATATCGCGTCCATTCTTGACGGCTCGTTTCTACAGAAAGCTGAGCGCCAGGCCCGAGGTGACACCTACATCGAGGCGTACGACGGAACCTTTCTCGGTACTCTGAATCCCAGCCCCCACGATCAAGAATCCATTTTCAATTCCTATGGGCCATTTGGAAGTAAGTTTTCCCCAACGTCGATCCACAACACATACGGGACATATGGGGGCGCCTACTCAGCTCAAAGTCCCTACAACCAGTACAGCCGAACGCCGCCCAAGCTATTCCATCGCGGGAAGCTCTGGGGATTGGTCACCAAGAATCGCTACGCGCCGGGCAACAACAAGGTGGACCCAGACGATTTGAAGGCTTGGGTAGCGTCGAATGGGTATGGCAACGCGATCAAGCGCTTTCTCTAACCGGCCTGGCTCGCGTGTCGCCGGCTGATTTCGGACCGCACGTCTATTCGCACCACGGACGGGGCGTAGGCGGGCAGCTTGTTGCGCCGCAGACGAACGGCACAGCCAGCCCCTCAGAGATCAGTACGTCGCCCACATCTTGGCCGTTAGCAAACAGCGAGCCGCAACTTCGCCCATAGTTGCAGCGATCTGTGCCCTCGGTCCCCGCCGGACAAGAGCAAGGAATCATTTTCAATTCGAGCTTTGCGGAGGCGACCAACTCTGTCAGGCGTGCCTTCGCCCGACGACCAAGGTCTGCTTCAACGGCGCACCTCGGCTCGATGCTTTCAGGCGCATTGAAGCCAACCAGCCGGGTTCCCTTGGCAGCACCGTCAAGCCGGATGGTGTCGCCGTCCGTAATGGTGAACTGTGTTCTGGCGAGCGGCACCCTGTCCCCGCCGCCCGACCTTGCGAAAGACGGCATGCTTGGCCAATTGATGTGCCCGCCCTTGACGACGTACGAGTAGATCAACGACCCGATGACCAGGGCTAAAGCGAAGCCAAAGGCCCTGACGAACCTGGATGCCAGGTACCGAGCCTCACGAGCCAGAGGGCTTCGTCTGCGGCGCTGCCGCCAGTAAGGCGACGTCGGGGTAGGGCGCGTCTGGGACGGTGCATAGGTGATCGGCGGTGCGGGGCCAACGAGTTCATGGAGCTTTGCCCACTGCTTCGCGCTCAGCCGCGTACGCGGGCCGTACTTCACCAATCGGTCGCGCATGTCCAGGAGGAATTGGCGTTGCCATTGGCTGAGGTGGCCGCGAACGAGTGCAGCCTCGATACGGGACTTCAGGTCGTCCTCGGGCTCCATTCCCATCGCCCCCCGCCTTCCTCACAATACTGAGCTGCTTAATGGGTGTGAATAGGCGCGGGGGCGCAGCCCTATAAGTTGCACATGTTGTGGTCCGCTGTTATGGGAACAGATGCGTTAGCCCTGAAAAGCTCTTTGTTTTCAATGCTGGGGTGCCGCCTTTGAGGGACTTCAATCCTCTCTCGCAGCACCATCCTATCCCATTGAAATCACTGAAGTGCTTGGCACTCAAGGCTTCCTGTCCATTCTGGCGTTACAAAAGCCGTAACAAACCGGATGGATCACATGGCAGACCGCTTTCGAAATCTTCCGTTCGACAGGGCAGCAGGTCCGATCTGGTCCCGCGGGTTCACCAAGCATTGCCCGCGAAACAGATCGTCTCATATCGCGCAGGGCAAAGCCCGACGCTGTCGGCGTCGTCGCGTTGTTAGCGGTGGTGTGCGCAAGTCCAACGATGACCACCCTTATGCTGGGTCGTCGCCGCCCGTGAGTATTTTTCAAAGCGGGAGAATCTTGGCCCTCGATGACACGCCGAAAGAGCGTTGATCGCTCGACTCACGATCCGGAACTCGGCCGGCTTCGGCCGGCATTGATTGCGGCTCGGTCATCGCCTCAGCCCGGCCATGAAAGTCTTTACCCGTGCGGGGTCGACCTGGTTCCACCAGACGCCGTCATGCTTCAGGGCACTTGCGATGATGACACCGTCAACGATGCCAAGGATGTCGTCGGCGTTGTCGGGCGTCACGCCGCTGCCGACCAGGGTCGGGAGTCCGGCGGCCTCCTTGATCATGCGGATGTAGCTCAGATCCGCAGCATGCCCGGTGCGCTGACCCGTCGCGATGATGGCGTCGGCGTCGAAGAAGACCAGATCCTTGACCAATTCCTCTACAGGGCGGTCACCAACGATGGCGTGCGCGCCGTGTTTGACATGAGCATCGGCGAAGATGCGGATGCCGTTGGCGCGCAGTCGGGCGCGGTAGCGTGCTGCGCGGCCCGACTCGCCCTCGACAAAGCCCTCATTGGCGACATAGGCATTGGCCCACTGGTTAATGCGGACGAAGCCCGCGCCAGCGGCACTGGCGATCGCAAGCGCCGGGATCGCGGCATTGGCTAGCACATTGATGCCGATCGGCTTGCCGAATTCGCGGCGAATACGGTCCGAGATCACCGCCATATAGGCTGCTGTCTCCGGTCCGATATCGTCAGGTTTGGCGAAGGGAATGTCGCCATGGTTCTCGACGATCACGCCGTCGCATCCGCCACCGAGATAGGCGCGCGCATCCTCGAGCCCTCGCTGATAGATGGCCTCTACAGCCTCGCCGTCATAGCGTGGCGCGCCAGGAAGCGGCGCAAGATGAACGACGCCGATCACCACCTTGCTGCGGCCGAAAAGCTGGACGAGTGCGTCGCCGCCTGATTGTCCGATCGGACGTGAGGGCTGGGTCATGAGAACTCCGTTTGATCGACGAGCGCCGCCATTTCAGACGCGGAGGGACAGGATAACAATGTGCCCGGCCGTGTCACCGCGATTGCTGCGGCCGCGAGCGCGAACTTCAGCGCCGAGATAACCGGCATGCCCCTGGCGAGCCCGCCGGCCAGACAGCCGCAGAACACATCGCCGGCACCACTCGTGTCGAGCGCCTCGACGTGTGGGGCTGGCAAACGCAGTGTTCCTGGCTGGTCCGGGCCAAGCACAAGACAACCCTTGGCGCCGAGCGTGATCACGACTGTCACGGCGCCTTTGGTGGCCAGCGCGCCGGCCGCCGCCGCCATATCCATCTGACCAGTCAGTGCTTTCGCTTCGGATTGATTCACCACCAACATGTCTGCCAAGCCGAAGTCAGGCAGAGCGGCCTTATCGATAGGGCTGGCGTTCAGAATGGTGCGCGTGCCATTTTCCCGAGCCGCTCTCAGGCAGGCGTTGGTAGCGGCGCCTCGCAGGTTTCCTTGGCAGACAAGGATGTCGCCCGGCCTAATCCGGCGCCCAAGTGCGGTTTGCGTGATCGGATCGAATGCTTCGCTGCAGGCGACGCCGCTGACGATGAAGTTCTCGCCGCCAGCATCGATGACGATGGTCGAGCGATCGCTTGGCAGGTCGAATTCGCTCGCCCGCACGTCCGACAGCTCCATGTCGAGCCGGCTCCTGATCCATGCGCCTGCCGGATCCTTGCCGAGCGCCGTCCATAGCGTCACCGCCGCGCCTGTGCGGGCTGCCCCCACCGCCTGGTTCGCGCCCTTGCCGCCGAGGCCATCGGCATAAGCGGTGGCGTTCAACGTCTCGCCGGCTGTAGGGAAGCGGCCGAGGCGAAACGTCGTGTCGACACAGGCGTTGCCCACGACGTGGACGTGCATCGCTCAATTCCCGCCGGTTGCCCAGCCAAGCATCTGTTCGAACAGGGTCTTGTAGCCTTCCCAGGCGATGAACTCCGGTGGCAGCCAATGCGGCCCGACATCGGACGTCCAGGCCACGGTGCGGCCCTTGCCGTAGTGGCCGGTGACGAGCAGCGGCAGTGACCCATATTCCGACGACACGGTTGCCAGAACTTCCGCCCCGTCTTTCAGCGTCACCTCGTTGAAGCCGAGCAGCATTGGCCAGTCCGCACCGAGACCGTTCAGGATGGGATGGCTCGACGGACCTTTCAGCGCGGGCGCAAAGCCTTCTGGAACCTCGACGCGGTCATCGACCGCGAGGCAGTTCACCGGCAGCACTTCCTCGACCGGCGTCTTGCGGTAGCGCGCGCCGCCGTTGATACCCTGGAAACTGTAGTAGCCGCCGAACATCAAAAGCCCGCCGCCGCCGCCCACGTAGTCGCGCAGCAGACGCAAGCGGTTCGGCGTTCGCTTCGAGTGAACCCAGGTGTCTGGATGCAAAAGCAGCGTGTTGGCGCCGATGTCGGAGAGCACGACCGCGTCATATACGGAGAGGGCTTCCATCGTTTGCGGAAAGGTGCGCTGCGCCTCGTGCGCCGGCATGAAGGTGACGTCGAAATCGGTCGCTTTCAGCGCCGTCAGCAATTCGTCCGCGCCGGTATGGTAAGTGACCGTCGGGAACTGGTCGAAGCCCTTGATATGGGTCGCCGTCGAGACCCAGGATTCACCAGCCAACAGGATCTTTTTCTTGGACATTTTAAACTCCGCAGTAGGTGTTGGCTGCCATATAGCTGGGTCGCCGTAAGTCTGGGCCGTTCAATTCTGCCGCGCGAACACGGCCTTAGGATTGGCGATCAGCATGCGGTCGATCGCTGGCTGCTCGAGACCATGCCGTTTCAGACGCGGTATGAAGTGCTTCAGGATATAGCCGTAGCCGAAGCCGCCGAAGCGGGTCAGCATGATCTTGAGGAACACATCCTGGGAGAGCAGCAGGCGGTCGCCGAAGCCCGCTTCGACAAGCGCCGCGATCGCTCGCGCATTCTCTTCATCGGAGGGCGATTGCGCGTCCTGATCGGCATAATAGTAGTCCATGCCGATCATGTCGTATTCGAGGAACGCGCCGCGCCGGGCGAGGCTTGTCTGGTAGTCCAGATCGTCGTGGCTGGGATTCATGTGGCAGAGCACGGTGTGACGAAGATCGGCGCCCTCGGCCTCCACGACATCGAGCACGTCGTGCGCCAGGCGTTCCCAGCCCGGCAGATGGATCGACAGCGGCACGCCCGTGATGCGCGACGCTCGGGCGGAAGCTCTCAGCGACTTTCGTTCCTCGGCGGTGAAGTCCTTGCTGACGCCGACCTCGCCGATCAGGCCGGCCATGATGGGCGGCTGCGTCTTGCTGCCGCCGACATCGTTGACAATGAACTCGGTCACCGCGTCGACGTCCATCGCCTTGAGCCATTCGGGATGGGTGTGCTCGAGATAGAAGCCGGTGCCCATGACGATCTTCAGGCCGGACATGCGGCTGATGCGGGCAAGCTTTTCCGGCTCGCGGCCGATACCGATATTGGTCGCGTCGACGACGGTGTGCCCCCCCAGTGCGCGATAGCGCTGCAACTCCGACAACGCCAGGTCGCTGTCGTCGAGCGAAACGTTGTCGCGGTTCACGTAAGGGTTCATGCGCAGTTCGCCGATAATCTCGATGTTCACCGGCTGCTCGGCGAGCGCCATGTCGTCCGGATGGCAAGGACATTTCCAGGTGCGCGCGCCGTCGAGCAAGATGTGCTCGTGCATCAGGGTAATCCCCATCTCGTCGACAGGAATGGGGCCGAGCACGGTCATGACATGGCCGGTCTCGACCCCGATCTCCGGCCGTTGCTTGTGCGGCGCGTTATCGAAGAGATTGTTCATGAGTTCAACGGCTTCGCACGGCGCCGCGGAACAAGCGGAAATTCAGCCAGATGGCGATCAGGATAATCGTTCCGGTTACGATCGGCGTCAGGAAAGGCGACAGATGCGCCAGGATGAGGCCGTTGCCGATGACGGCCACGGTAAGCGCCCCGAGCACCGTGCCGATGATCGTTCCGCGGCCGCCGAAGAGACTGGTGCCGCCAAGCACGACGGCTGCAATCACCTCTAGCTCGAAGCCTTGCCCGGCATTCGAGGACCCGGATCCGAGACGGGCAGCAATGATGATACCCGCAAGCGCCGCCGCGGTGGCGGAAATCACATAAACGAAAAGCGTCATCAGCTGCGTGTTAACGCCGGCGCGCCTCACCGCTTCGGCGTTGGCGCCGATGCCCGTCACGTAGCGGCCGAACGGCGTCTCGTTGAAGGCCAGATAGGCGATCGCGAGGATCGCCAGCGCGATCAGCGCCGGCACCGGCACACCGACGAACCAGGCGCGGCCTATGACCGTGAAAGAGCTTCCCGGGTCGACGGGGATGGAATAGCCGCCGGTGATGAGCAGCGCCACGCCCCGGATCACCGAAAGCCCAGCAAGCGTGACGATGAAGGCCGGGATGCCCTCATAAGCCACAAAATAACCCTGAACCGCGCCGAGCAGAGCTCCCAGCGCAAGCATGCCGAGGATGACCGCCGGCCACGGAAAGCCAAACTGCAGAAGTGTCGCCGACAGCGTTGCCACCAGGGCCAGCACGGAGCCGACTGAAAGATCGATGCCGCCCGTGGTGATGACGAAGGTCATCGCCGCGGCAACGATCAGAAGCGGCGCCGACTGTCGCAGGATGTTCAACAGATTTGGCGATGTCAGAAAGGCGTTCGTCGCCACCGAGAAGACGATGCAAACGACAAGAAAGAACAGTGCAATCGACACGACACTGCCGTTGGCGAGCATCGCTTCTCGCCATGTGCCTTCGCGCACCTTTCGCGACTGAGCGGAGTGAGTTGCTTCGCTCATGTCGCCGCTCCATCGCGATATCGACTGGCAGCGGAACGAGCATTGAACTTGCGGCCAACGATCAGGTTGACGACGTCCTCGATATTGGTTTCGCCGATCAGCCGCTCGGCGACGTTCCGTCCTTCATACATGACCTGGATGCGGTCGCAGACGAGGAACAGATCCTGGAGGCGGTGGGTGATCAGAATGACGCTGACACCTCGGGCGCTCACGGTGCGGATCAGGTCCAGCACGGCCTCAACCTCGGCGACGGCAAGCGCTGCCGTCGGCTCATCCATAATCAGCACCGACGGCTCGAAAGAGGCGGCGCGCCCGATCGCGATCGACTGTCGCTGCCCGCCGGACAGGTTTTCGACCTTGAGCCGCGTGTCGGCGATAACGATGCCGAGGCGGTCGAGCATCTGGCGCGTTTGCTCGTGCATGCGCTTCTTGTCGAGAAAGGAGATGCCGGCGATGTGGCGGCGCGGCTCGCGGCCGAGAAAGAGGTTGCCGGCGACGTCGATGGTGTCGCAGAGCGACAGGTCCTGATAGACCATCTCGACTCGTGCTGCACGCGAGTCCGCCGGCGAGTTGAAGGTCACCGGCATTCCGTCGATCTCGATCGTGCCGGCGTCGGGGATAACTGCTCCCGACAGCACCTTGCTCAACGTTGATTTTCCCGCGCCATTGTCGCCGACGAGGCCCAGGACCTCGCCCGGCTTCAGCGTCAGGGACACGTCGTCGAGCGTTTGGATGGCGTTGTAGCGCTTTGAGATGCCGCTCATCCGCACCCGATAGGTCTCGCCACTGCTCATCTTGGATCCACGGAATAGCAAAGAGACCGCGGCATTGCCTTGAGCGCCGCCGCGGGTCGATCTTCGGTGCAGTTTACTTGAACATCGCGCGGTATTGGTCGACGTTCTTCTTGGTCACGATCGTCACCGGAATGTTGATGATCGGATCGACCTTTTCGTCCTTCTTGAGCTTGGTCAGCGCTTCGACCGCCGCCTTGCCCTCGCCGGCCGGATCCTGCTGGACAACCGCCACCACCCAACCATCGTCGATGCCCTGAACCGCCTGCTTGGTCAGGTCCCAACCGAACACCTTGACGTCGCCGGTGCGGCCCTGGCTGGTTACGGCGGAAACAGCACCCAGCAACGCCGGCTCGCCGGTCGCATAGAGCGTCGTCATGTCCGGGTTGGCGGTCATCAAATTCTCCGAAGCACTTAACGCGGTCTCCTGAACGTTCTGGCCGTCGACCGTGTCGAGGAAGGTGATCGCCTCGCCGCTGTCGGAGACGGCCTTCTTGAAGCCGTCGAGCCGCTGGTTCTGGATGAAAGAATTTAGCGCGCCGATGATGCCGATCTTGGCTTTGCCGCCCATCTCGGTCTTCACATAATCGGCGTAGAATTTGCCGATATCCTCGCCGGCTTTGGTGTTGTCGACACCGATGAACGAAACGTTGTCGCCGTTAGGGATCTGCGCGTCGATAGCGACCACGGGAATGCCGGCCGCCTTGGCGGCGGTGATGGCTGGCTTGACGCCGTTCACGTCGATGGCGACCAGAATGATGCCGTCGACCTTTTGTGTGATGTAAGTCTCGATCGCGTCATTTTGCGCGCTCGGGACGTTGTTGGCATTGAAGATGACCAGCTTGGCGCCGGCAGCATCGGCCGCCTTCTGTGCGCCCTCGTTGATCTGGTTGAAGAACAGGGCCTGCTGGTTGATGTTGACGAGAGCGAACGTGTCGGCGAGAGCCGATCCCACGGCTGTCGAGCCGATGGCAATGACGGCCGCGCAACCGACTAAAAGTTTGAACAGACGCATTTGCGATTCCCCTTGCTTGCGGGCCATCCTCATTTGGCTGGTCCCATTGGTGCTACAGGCACGAGGCAACAATTCAAGAGACTTGAATATTTGTCAATGCGTTTGAATAACCGAAACTCGATCAGAAGGTCGCCGGCGTGTTGACCCAGAAAATGCTCGCGCGCTCCTTGCCGACGTTGCGGTAGTGATGCGGCAACTCCGACCTGAACACGAACGCGTCGCCTGCAGTGAGGTCATGGATCTTCCCATCGACGATCAGCTCGATCCGGCCCGCGAGCACATAGCCGACTTCCTCACCGACATGCTGGATCGGACCTTCGCTCTCGCCGTCTGGCTCGATGTGGTGGATGTTGCACTGGAGCAGGTGACCGGACGAATACGGAATGACGCGTTCTAGCGAGATGCCATCGCCGCGCCTCAGCGCGTCCAGTGTGATCAACGGTCGCGCACCAGCTCGGAAGACGATCGCCTCGTCATCATCGACCTCCTCGAACATCCAGCCGATATTGGTGTCCAGAACCTCGACCAGGCGGTGAAGCATGGGCAGCGATGGCGAAGCTTTGCCGTTCTCGATCTTGGACAAAAGGCTTTCAGAGCAGTTCGCAGCAATGGCCAGCGTCTTTAGGGTCATGCCACGCGTTTGGCGGGCGAGGCGCAACCGCGTTCCAAGCCGTGCCGCATTTACGGTGCCGCCCATTTCGGATTCTGGCCGTCGCCGATCGATTTTGTTCATCCGTTCGCCAAGCGTTCAAACGTCAAGAGAGGACTTTCGCGCGAGCAAAAGACAGCGGCGGCCGATTTGCAAGCGATGATCCGTCAATTTCGAATATGAAATGGCTCAACGCTGATTCCAACACCACCGTCCGCTCCATATCGAGCCGATGCTGTTGAGAGCGTTGTGAATGGTCCAGATGACGTCGATTCCAACACGCGTTCCTGATTGCGCAAGGAATAGGCGCCTTTGAAAATGTCGATGGATAAGTGAGGCCGTTTCGATCCGTATCGTGCGGTAGCCTGCGCCTGTGCCTGCTCCTACCCATCATGGAGTAGAACGGCATTTTCCTCGCGGAAGCCGAAAAATGAAACCTAGTTCCTTATCTCTATAGATTTTATCCAATATCGTCTGCCCCGGTTTGGAAATGGCCTGTTGCGCTTACAGGAACTGGGAGATTGACGGCGTGGCACGATTATCGGTTCTCGGCATATCGGGCGGCGTAAGCACGCCGTCCCGCACCACCGCGGTGGTGAACGCGCTGGTCAAGGCGGTTGCGTTTCGGGTGCCGGCCGACACCGGTCTGATCGAAATCACTGAGGCAGCGCCGTCGCTTTTCGCTGGGCTCTCCCGCAGCGCGCTCGGCGCTTCTGGCGAAGCGATCATCCAGCGAGTCGAGAAGGCCGACCTGCTCGTGGTCGGAACGCCCGTTTATCGGGCTTCCTACACCGGTGCCCTCAAGCACCTGTTCGACCTCGTCGACTATCGCGCGCTGGGCGGCAAGACTGTGCTTCTCGGGGCAACCGGCGGCAGCCCTTACCATGGCCTGGTGCTCGAACATCAACTCCGGCCGTTGTTCGGCTTTTTCGGCGCCGTCACCGTGCCGACCGGCGTCTATGGCTCGCCTGACGACTTCGTCGGCGCAGAACTTGTCGGCCCGTCGATACGGGACCGTATTTCACGGGCCGCTTTCGAAGCGGTCTCACTGCTCAACTCCAGTCATGCAGACGCTGCCGTCAGCGCGCGCGTCGGCTGAAACAATCAGAAGGGGACAACAATATGAGCTCGCATTCCGACGCCATCAAATTCGCCTACTGGGTGCCGAATGTCTCCGGCGGGCTGGTCATCTCCAACATCGAGCAGCGAACGGGCTGGGACATCGACTACAACCGCAAGCTCGCCCAGATCGCCGAGGCCAACGGCTTCGACTATGCGTTGAGCCAGATACGGTTCACGGCCGGCTACGGCGCCGACAATCAGCACGAATCCGTCTCGTTCAGTCATGCCTTGCTAGCCGCGACTACGACGCTGAAAGTCATCGCGGCGATCCTGCCCGGGCCGTGGAATCCTGCGCTGGCGGCCAAGCAGATCGCGACCATCAACCACCTGACCAACGGCCGCGTCGCCGTCAATGTCGTCAGCGGCTGGTTCCGTGGCGAGTTCGCCGCCATTGGCGAGCTCTGGCTCGACCATGACGAGCGCTATCGCCGGTCGGAGGAATTTATCCGCGCGCTGCGTGGCATTTGGACCGAAGACAGTTTCACTCTGAAGGGCGATTTCTACCGCTTCACCAACTATTCGATGAAGCCCAAGCCGATCGAGCCCTTGCCCGAGATTTTCCAAGGCGGCTCGTCGCGCGCCGCGCGCGACATGGCTTCGCGGGTCTCGGACTGGTATTTCACCAACGGCAACACGCCGGAGGAGATCCGGAAGCAGGTCGACGACATCCGCGCCAAGGCGAAAGCCAACGGCCACAAGGTCAGGATCGGCGTCAACGCGTTCGCCATCGCCCGAGACAGCGAGCAGGAAGCGCGCGCCGTGCTCGACGAGATCATTGCCAAGGCCAATCCCGAGGCGGTCCAGGGTTTTGCCGACCAGGTCAAGAATGCCGGCAAGGCCTCGCCGGAAGGCGAAGGCAATTGGGCGAAATCCTCCTTCGAGGATCTGGTGCAATACAATGACGGCTTCCGCAGCAATCTCATTGGCACGCCGGAACAGATCGCTGAACGCATCCTGAAGCTCAAGGACACCGGCGCCGACCTGATACTGCTCGGCTTCCTGCATTTCCAGGAAGAGGTCGAGTTCTTCGGCAAGCGCGTCATCCCGCTGGTGCGCGAACTGGAAGCGGCTCGCGACAGGGAGCTTGTCGCCGCGGAATAGGTCAGGCGCGGCCCACGGCCGCTGCCGGCTCTCCTTCAAAAATCAGGGACGTTTCATGATTGGTGCTTCCTTGGGAGCCGCCGCATACGAGCGCGCGCCCGAAATTTCCGGCATTCTTGCTGGTGCTGGTTCCGTTGAGGACACGCGCCCGGCGCTCCTGTCGGCAAAGGCTGATGCCATCCTGACCCTGAGCGGGATCGGCATTGCCTTTGGCGGCGTCAAGGCGCTGAGCGACGTCGGCCTCGAGGTCAAAAGCGGTGAGATCCGCGCGGTGATCGGCCCTAACGGCGCCGGCAAGTCCTCGCTGATCAACATCATTAGCGGCCTCTATCACGCCGACCACGGCAAGATCGCGATCGATGGCCAGTCCTTCTCCCGGGTGCCGGCGAGCCATCTGGCACGGCTGGGCGTTGCGCGAACCTTCCAGAACCTGGCGCTGTTCGGCGGTCTCTCTGTGCGCGACAACATCGCGTCTGGCCGCGTCCATACCCGTCGCGCCAGTTTCGTCGAACACATTGCCAGATTGCCACGCGCCCGGCGCGAAGACGCCGCGATCGCGGAAAAGGTCGATCAGACAATCGCATTCCTGCATCTCGAGGCCGTCGCCGACCGCCTGGTCGCGACGCTGCCCTACGGCCTGCAGAAGCGGGTCGAACTGGCCCGCGCCTTGGTAGCCGAGCCAAAGATTCTGCTGCTCGACGAGCCGATGGCCGGCATGACTGCGACCGAGAAAGCCGAGATGGCCGGCTTCGTGCGCGCCGCGCGCGACCGACACGGCGTCACTATCATCCTGATAGAGCACGATATCGGCGTGGTCATGGGACTCTCTGACCGGGTCGCCGTGCTCGACTACGGCCGCAAGATTGCCGACGGGGCGCCAGCCGAGGTCAGGGCCGATCCGGCGGTGATCCGGGCTTACATCGGCACCGCCGAGGCCGAGGATGGCGAGGGCATCTGATGAGCTACTATGATTTCCTCTTCGCCATCGAAGTGCTGGTCGGCGGCTTGCTCTCGGGCGTCATGTATTCGCTCGTCGCCATCGGGTTCGTGCTGATCTACAAGACCTCGGGCGTCCTGAACTTCGCGCAAGGGTCGATGGTGCTGTTCGCGGCACTCACCTTTGTCAGTCTCGTCGAACGCGGCATCCCCTTTGCGCTCTCGCTTCTCATCACCTTCGCGGTCATGGTTGCGCTGGGCTTCACCATCGAGCGAACCGTGCTCAGGCCGCTGGTCAATCGCTCGCCTATGACGCTGTTCATGGCCACGCTCGGTCTTTCCTACATCATCGAGGGCGCTGCCCAGTTGGCCTGGGGCACGCAGGTGCACGGGCTCGACCTCGGCATCGACGACACGCCTTTCGAGGTCGGCGGCATCCTGATCTCGTCGTTCGATCTTCTCGCCGCGGGTATTGCCGCAGCAATGGTGGCCGGCTTGAGCGCATTCTTCTACTGGACCCGGATCGGGCTGGCGTTCCGCGCTGTCGCCGACGACCAGTTTGCAGCACTTGCCGTCGGGCTGCGGCTAACCCGGATATGGGGAACGGTGTGGACGGCTGCGGGGTTCGTGGCGCTGGTCGCAGGGCTGCTGTGGGGCGCGCGTCTTGGTGTCCAGTTCTCGCTGTCGCTGATCGTGCTGAAGGCGCTGCCGGTGCTGGTGCTTGGCGGCTTCGATTCCATCCTCGGCGCAATCGTCGGCGGCCTCATCGTCGGCGCCAGCGAAAAGCTCGCAGAGGTCTATCTCGGCCCGTTTGTCGGCGGCGGCATCGAAGGCTGGTTCGCCTATGCGCTGGCACTGGTCGTGCTGCTGGTGCGCCCCTCGGGCCTGTTTGGCCAGAAAACCATCGAAAGGGTCTGACCGATGGCCGTGCAAGCGCTCGATGCCGCAAGGCTTCCAATCCACTGGCAGAAATTAGCTCTGCCAGCCGCGTTGATTGCCGTGGCCTACGGCCTGATCCCCGCCTACGCGTCGAGCTATCTGGTCGAGGCAATCCTGCTGCCGTTCCTGGCGCTCAGCCTGGCGGCGGTCGGCCTTAACCTCTTGACCGGCTACTGCGGGCAGCTTTCGCTTGGCTCCTCCGCGTTCATGGCGGTCGGCGCTTTCGCCGCCTATAATTTCAACCTGCGGGTCGAAGGACTGCCGCTGGCTGCGACCATGATCCTGGCCGGGATCTCGGCCGCTGGCATCGGCGTCGTGTTCGGCTTGCCGAGCCTGCGACTGCGCGGCTTCTATCTCGCCGTCTCGACGCTCGCCGCCCAGTTCTTCGTGCAATGGGCGTTGACCAAGTTCGGCTGGTTTTCCAACGACAACCCGTCCGGGGTGATTTCGGCGCCGCATCTCACCGTCGCCGGATTTTCGCTCGACAGCGCGAGCGGCCGCTACCTGCTTTCGGTCACCACGGTCATTGGGCTGACGGCTGTCGTCTGGCGTCTCGTCAACAGCGCGACCGGTCGCAACTTCATCGCCGTGCGCGACAATGAAACAGCGGCGCGCGTGATCGGTGTTCCGGTGCTGCGGACCAAACTGCTGGCCTTCGCCATCTCGTCCTTCATCATCGGCGTCGCCGGCGTGCTGTGGGCTTTCACCTATCTGCGCACCGTCGAGCCGGCCGGCTTCAATCTCGACCGCTCGTTCCAGATCCTGTTCATCATCATCATCGGCGGGCTGGCCTCGATACGCGGCGCCTTTCTGGGCGCGGCCTTCATCGTCGTCTTCCCACTCTTTCTGTCCCGGCTCGGCGCCTTCGTGTTCGGCGGCCTGTTCGATTCGGGCGTGCTCGACATGAGCCAGCGCATCGTGCTCGGCGCACTCATCATCATCTTCCTCATCGCGGAGCCGAACGGGCTGTCGGCCCTCTTCGACCGCCTGAGACGACGGATCGGCTCAAGGTCCAGCTGAGCGCCGCTCGACATCCTCACGGACCACAACCTCAGGAGACGCAACCCATGACTTTCTTCAGTCATCTACGAAAAGCGGCGATCGCCACAGCCTTCGTGCTCGGCGCGACGGCGGTTCACGCCGACGAACAGTATTTTCCCCTGCAGAGCTACCGCGTCGGCCCCTATGCCGCCGGCGGCACCGGTTTCTTCGGCGGTTTCATCGACTACCTCAATCTGATCAACATCCGCGACGGCGGCGTCAACGGCGTGAAGCTGACCTGGAGCGAGGGCGAGACGCAGTATGAGGTCGAGAAGGGCGTCGAGGTCTATGAGCGACTGAAGAGCAATCCCGGCATCGCCGCCTGGAACCCGCTCTCGGTCGGCATCGCCTATGCCATGATCGATCGCATCACCGACGACAGGGTGCCGCTGATCACTATCAACCACGGCCGCACCGACACCACGGACGGTCGCGTGTTCCCCTACGTCTTCCCGCTGCTTCTCAATCCCTACAGCGAGACTTCCGGAATCGTGAACTACATCGCCTCCAAAGAAGGCGGCCTCGACAAGCTCAAGGGCAAGAAGATCGTGGTGCTCTATCACGGCTCGCCCTATGGCAAGGAGACGATCCCGATCTATGAGCTGCTGTCGCAGAAATACGGCTTCGAGCTGTCGCAGATCGAGGTTCCGCATCCGGGCAACGAGCAGCAGGCGCAATGGCTCACGATCCGGCGCGAGCATCCGGATTATGTGGTGTTGCGCGGCTGGGGCGTGATGAACCCCGTCGCCTTGAAGACCGCGCAGAAGACCGGCTTCCCCGCCGATCACATCATCGGCAATGTCTGGTCCAATTCGGAAGAGGACGTCATCCCCGCCGGCGATGCCGCCAAGGGCTATACGGCGATCACCACCCAAGCGTCGGGCGAGCAGTATCCGGTGGTCCAGGAGATCGTCAAAACGGTCTACGGCGCCGGCAAGGGCAATCTCGAGGACAAGAGCCGCATCGGCTCGGTCTACCACAATCTCGGCATCGTCAATGGCATCCTCAATGTCGAAGCGGTCCGCATCGCGCAGGCGAAGTTCGGCAATCGCACGCTGACGGGCGACGAAGTGCGCTGGGGCTTCGAGCACCTCAAGCTCGATCCGGCGCGCGTTGAGGCGCTCGGCGCCAAGGACCTGTTCCACTCGATCAACGTCTCCTGGGACAATCACGAGGGTGACGGCTACGTGACCTTCCAGCAGTGGGACGGCAAGAAGTGGAACGTCGTTTCCGACTGGATCGCACCCGACTGGAAGCTGCTGCGCCCGATCATCGAGAAGTCGTCCGAGGCCTATGCCAAGGAGAACGGCATCAAGATCCGCACGGCCGAGGATGCAGACGCGGTGGTCAGCAACTGAGTTTAGCACCTCGCGGCCGGCTCATGGGCCGGCCGCCATCCAGCTTCCCCAACGGAGAGATCGATGTCCAGCCCGGAATATCCGATACTGTCGGTGAGCAGCGTGGAAGCTGTCTACAACGGCGCCATCGCCGCCCTGCACGGCGTGGACCTGTCGGTTGGGAAGGGCGAGATCGTCGCGCTGCTCGGCTCCAACGGCGCCGGCAAGACGACGCTGCTCCGCGCCGTATCCAATCTCCTCCCGGCCGAGCGCGGCACTATTACCGCCGGTCGGATTACCTTCGATGGCGCGGATGTTTCCAAAGCAAGTCTCTCGCATCTCGTCCGCAGCGGCCTTGTTCAGGTCCTCGAGGGACGGCATTGCTTCCGCTCGCTTACGGTAGAGGAGAACCTCTTCACCGGCGCGCTCGGACGCTCGTCCTCCCGCGCCGGCGTCAAGGCCGACCTCGACCGTGTCTATTCACTTTTCCCAAGGCTCGCCGAGAAGCGGCGAACCCGCTCCGGCCTCACTTCCGGGGGCGAGCAGCAGATGACGGCAATCGGCCGGGGTTTGATGTCGCGGCCGAAACTCTTTGTTCTGGACGAGCCGTCGATGGGACTCGCGCCGCTGATCGTCGAGGAGATTTTCAGCGCTTTGAAGCGGCTCAATCGCGACGAAGGGCTGTCGATCCTTGTCGCCGAACAGAATTCGGCGGTCGCGCTGAAATACGCCGACCGCGCCACCGTGCTCGAGAACGGCGTCAGCGTTCTGGAAGGATCGGCTGCCGATCTGCGCCAGCGCGCTGACATCAAAACCTACTACCTCGGCGGCGCGCCGCTTCCACCGCAACATTTTCCCAAGGAGACAGCAGCATGACCATCCAATCCAGGCAGCCGTCGGATATCCGCAGTGCCGTTCCGCCGGTCGAGCGTCCATCAGCCAAGGCGCATGTCATCAAGACCGATGCCGAGGCAATCGCTGTCGCCGAAAAACTGGCCGCCCAATTCGCCAGGGATGCCTCCAAGCGGGATCGTGAACGCATCTGGCCGACAGAAGAGCTCGATGCGTTTTCGCAGAGCGGCCTGTGGTCGATCAACGTGCCGAAAGCCTATGGCGGGCCGGAGCTCTCCTATGTGACCCTGTCGAAAGTGATCACCATCATCTCGGCGGCCGATCCGTCGCTCGGCCAGATTCCGCAGAACCATCTTGGCGTCGTCGCCGCTATCCGCACCGTCTCGGATGAGGCGCAGAAGAATCTGCTTTTCGCCGAGGTTTTGTCCGGCACCCGCTTCGGCAACGCGTTCTCCGAGTTCGGCTCCAAGCGGGCGGCCGACTTCGAGACCAAGTTCGTCGACGCCGGTGACCATGTCGTCGTCAACGGTCAGAAATTCTATTCCAGCGGTGCTCTGCTTGCCCATCTGGTGCCGATCGTGGCGCTCGATGACGAGGGGCGCGCCTGGTATGCCATCGCCGATCGCGGCGCGCCAGGACTGACTGTCATCGACGACTGGTCGAGCTTCGGCCAGAAGACGACGTTGTCCGGCACGGTCTTGCTCGACAATGTGAAAGTGCCGAAAACGCATCTCGTTCCTGGCTTCAAGGGTTACGACAGGCCGACGGCTGACGGGGCCATCTTCCAGATCATTCAGGCGGCCGTCGATCTCGGTATCGCCAAGGCCGCGATCGACGAGACTGTCAGCTTCGTGCGCACCAAGTCGCGCGCCTGGATAGACAGCGGCGTCGATCATGCCTGGCAGGATCCTTATACGATCCAGGCGATCGGCGACCTGCGCCTGCGGGCCAATGCGGCAGAAGCGGTTCTGGAAAAGGCCGGGCTTGCGGTCGATCGGGCCGTCGCTGACCCGAACGAGAAGCCCGTCGCTGAAGCGCAGATCGCGGTTGCCGAGTCCAAGATCCTCACCACTGAGATCGCCATCAACGCCACCAACAAGCTGTTCGAGCTCGCCGGCACACGCTCGACGCTGGCCGAGCACAATCTCGACCGGCACTGGCGCAACGCCCGCACCCACACGCTACACGATCCGGTGCGCTGGAAATACGCGATCCTCGGCAACTACTACCTCAACGACGTCAATCCACCTCTCCATGCCTGGAGCTGAGCGAGGCGCGCCAAGTCACAGAGGACCATTCATGAGCATTGCCACTCCCGACAGGATCAAGGTCCTGTGGTTTCTTCCGACCCATGGCGACAGCCGCTATCTCGGCACCTCGGAGGGGGGCAGGGCGGTCGACCTGCCCTACCTCACCCAGGTCGCCAAAGCCGCCGATGCCATCGGTTACTACGGCGCGCTGCTGCCGACCGGACGCAGCTGCGAGGACAGCTGGGTCGTGGCGTCGGCGCTGGCGCCCCTGACGCAGCGGCTTCGCTTTCTTGTCGCCGTCCGCCCGGGCCTACAGTCGCCGACGCTTGCGGCGCGCATGACCTCGACGCTAGACCGTATTTCCGGCGGACGGCTGCTGATCAACGTCGTCACCGGCGGCGATCCGGTCGAGAACAAGGGCGACGGCATCTTCCTCAGCCATGACGAGCGCTATGAGGTGACGCGGGA
This sequence comes from Mesorhizobium silamurunense, assembly GCF_014843905.1. Taxonomy (NCBI): domain Bacteria; kingdom Pseudomonadati; phylum Pseudomonadota; class Alphaproteobacteria; order Hyphomicrobiales; family Phyllobacteriaceae; genus Mesorhizobium; species Mesorhizobium silamurunense. The sequence continues at coordinate 40,193 of NZ_LPVS01000091.1, forward strand.
ATTCCTCGACATCTACAAGGCGGTGCTGCGCGGCGAGACTGTCGCCTTCGAAGGCAAGCACTTCCGCATCGAAGACGGCCGGCTGCTGTTTCCGCCTGTTCAGTCGCCACATCCGCCGCTCTATTTCGGCGGCTCGTCGGGGGCGGCGAATGCGGTCGCCGCCGAGCAGATCGACAAATATCTGACCTGGGGCGAACCGCCCGCAGACGTTGCAGCTAAGCTCGATCATGTGCGCGGTCTCGCCGAGAAAGCCGGGCGCCAGGTGACCTTCGGCATCAGGCTGCATGTCATCGTCCGCGAAACCAATGACGAGGCGTGGGCCGATGCCGACCGCCTGATCAGCCGCCTGGACGACAACACGATAGCCGAGGCGCAGAAGGTTTTCGCGCGCATGGATTCGGTCGGCCAGTCGCGCATGAGCCGCCTGCATGGCGGCCGTCGCGACAAGCTCGAAATCAGTCCGAACCTGTGGGCCGGCGTCGGCCTGGTTCGCGGCGGCGCCGGCACCGCCCTGGTCGGCGATGCGGCTACCGTGGCGGAGCGGATCGATGAATACCGGCGTATCGGCATCGATACCTTCATCCTGTCCGGTTATCCGCATCTGGAGGAGGCCTATCGTTTCGGCGAACTGGTGCTGCCCCTATTGCCGCTCGATCATGAAATCTCGACACGGACAACGGCCGTGAACATGGGGCCTTTCGGCGAAACGGTGGCCGGCGACCATCGGCCGTCGGCGCTGCGCGCGAGCCAGTCTTGAGCGCCAGCGAACCGGTAATAGCGATTATCGGAGGCGGCTTTTCAGGTGCGGCAACCGCGTTTCATCTGGCGCGGGAGCTGCCGGCCGGCGCAGCCGATATCGTGGTCGTCGAGCCCCGCGAGGGGCTCGGCTATGGCCTAGCCTATTCCACGGTCGATCCGGCGCATCGCATCAACGTGCCAGCCTCGAGGATGACGCTGATCTCCGGTCAGGACAACCACTTTGTTGACTGGCTGGAGCAGACCAGCGCCATTGTGGTCGATGCCGAGGCTATTGCTGCCAATGGAGCGCTCTACCCGCAGCGTCGGGTTTTCGGGCGCTATGTGGAATCTCATCTGCAGCCCTTCCTGCTCAGCAAAACGATCCGCCATGTCAGGTCTGCCGTCGCATCGGTCGACCGCACCGGCGAGCGCTACCGCCTGATCCTCGCCGAGGGCGGGACTCTCGCTGCCGACGCCGTGGTGATTGCGACGACGCATCCGCCTCCGGCCTTGCCTTCGCCCCTACAGTCCGTGGCCGGCGCAGCCGGGTTGCTAGCCAATCCCTATGATCCCGAGAGGCTGGAAGCGATCGGCAGCGATGAACATGTTCTCGTCGTCGGCACCGGACTGACGTCGGCGGACGTGATTGCGACGCTCGACCGCAAGGGGCATCGCGGCCGCATCACAGCACTTTCGCGCCATGGCTACCGGTCGCGCGGCCATGCTGTGAAGCAAGCCGATCCGGCGGGCGACTTTACCAACCTGCCTTCACGTAGCGCCACAGCGCTACTCAGGCGCATCCGCACCGCAGTTGCCGCAGCCGCTCAGCGAGGCGAAGACTGGCATCCGGTGCTCGATGCCGTCCGCCGCCAGGGGCCGGCCATCTGGCAGGCCCTGCCACTCACCGAGCAGCGCCGCGTGGTGCGCCATCTTCGCGCGCTCTGGGATGTGCATCGCTTCCGCATTTCGCCACAGATCAAGGACGTGCTCGATCGCCGGGTAACCGAGGGGAGGCTTGCCTATCGCGCCGCATCGATTGTCGGCGCCGAACAGGTCGACGGACGCATTCGCGTCAGGCAGCGGCTGCGTGGCCAACACAGCCCCGTTGTCGAGGCTTTCGAGAGCGTTATCGTGACGACCGGGCCGGCGCATGCCGATATCTTGCGGACCAACACCGCGATTGCCGCGCTCGGAAAGTTTGGCTTAGTCCGGCTCGACCCGATTGGTCTTGGCTTGGAGACCGATCTGCAAGGTCGTGCAGTCGGCACATCCGGGCGCCCAACCGACAGCATTTTCGTCAGCGGGCCACTGGCGCGCGGCAGCGTTGGCGAATTGATGGGAATTCCCGAAGTCACCGCGCATGCCGAGCGCATCGCCGCTGAAATTCACCAATGGTTGGGATGCCAAACCGCGTTGCGTCGCAAGGCGTCGTGAAGCTGCAAACGATGAGGCTAGCGAGATGACACTGACGGAACGCGTCCCCCTGGTTGAAACCCGGATCCCTCTTAAAGTTGCGATGCGGCACCTGGCCGGAGCCGTGTCCGTGGTCACCGCAGGTATCGGCGACGAGCGGACGGGCGCAACGGTTACCACCGCCCACTCCCTGTCGGTCGAACCGGAGGTGATGGTCGTCAGCATCAACCTGAGCTCGTCGACATGGGCAGCCATCAGCCGGCATCGCCACTTCTGCGTGAATGTGCTGCGCGCCGACCAGATCGCGATTGCCGACCGCTTCGCCGGTCGCGGTGGCCTCAAGGGCTCGGCTCGTTACGAGGGAGCTCGCTGGTCCAGTCTCCCAAGCGGCGCACTGGCGCTCGACGGGGCGCTTGCCGCAGTCGGCTGCACGGTCGAGGATACGATTATTCGCCACAGCCATGCGCTGATCCTCGGCAGCGTCCGGCATGTGGTGAGCGGAGAGCCTGGCCCGGCATTAATCTATCATCACGGCGCATACGGATCGTCGTAAACGCCTGTCGGTCCTTCTATTGGCGGCGCAGTGATCCAAGCGTTCGACACCACAACGCGTTGGTGCCTTGAGGAGAGAACGAGAAAAGGCCAAGGAGGTCTTGGCTTAACGCCCCGGCCAAAGCCCGCATACTAGAGGCGATTTTCGGTCCGTTTTGTCGGTCGTCACAACGTTACAAATATTGCCGTAAGTATTTGATTTTATTAATACTAATTAGAGTTCAATCCTCTCTCGCAGCACCAGTTTTTCCCAATTTTTTCAACTTGCTAGTTGATGGCGCATTGTTGCCAATCTGGCACCGAGTGGCGAACAAAGGCGCAACTCGGCACAGAAATCCGTGGACTATCCGGGGAATTTGTTCCCCTTGCGTTTTGGTGTCGGGAGCAGATCGGCCTTCATGCTCTCCACCGAAACGTCCACATGCTCGTAGCGAGCCGCCGACTTCATGTCCTTCCATCGGCGCGTGCCGACTAGGCCGCGGGTATCGAGCCCGCCATAGCGGCGCATCCAAGTCGCCCAGGTGTGACAAAAGGTGTGGAAGGTGACGAAGGTGACATCCGGTCCGGCCGCCAGCTTGACCTTCTTGAGCAGGTTATAGAGGTGGCCGTTTTTCCTGAATCGAAACACCTTCTGCCGGCCGCGGTCCGTCCCTCGCGGGTGGTTCGCCAGCGCAGTCACTAGCAGCGGCGGGAGGTGCGCGCCTCGCGGATCGTCGTTCTTCGTCTCCTCGAAATAGACGAAGGCCTCGTTGAGCATGAGCCTATCGCATGTCAGATCTAGCCCATCGCTGAGCCGGCAGCCGGTATAGTCTGTGACGCCGACAAACGTCTTTCTCGGCTCCGACGGATTGGCGAGTTGCGAATTCGGAGTACTTTGAGCGACAGCATCCGGCTGTGCTCGGCCGCCATGCTTCGTTTGATGGCTTTGAGCACATCGGACCCGATGGTGCCGTCATCTGCGCATTTCGCAAAAGCCGGACGGGGATTCCGCTAAGTCGCGGACAG